>DATMEI010000633.1:0-4264 GCA_035556995.1 Streptomyces sp. | reverse complement strand
GCGGCTGAACATACGGCACCCGCGCGCCGGCCTCGCGGCCAGACAGGCGTGAAACCACCATGGCCCCCGCCCCGGCACCCCCAATAGGCTGGACACCGGCACTACCTGACAGGCACTCAGACGCACAGACACATGAACACTCAAGGCTTCGACGGAAGCAGCCCCCACGCTTCCCGACCACGACCACGATCGCGATCAGGCACCGAACATCCAAGCAGCCAGCCGCCAAGCAGCCCTGCCGGGAGCCCCGTAGCTCATGGAACCCGCTGTACGTTTAGCGTCCTCCGTCGTCGACCCGCTCATCAGCCGTCTCTTCGTGGCCGCCCCCCGGGAGACCGCCCACCGGGGCACAGGCCCGGCGGCGCCGCCCGGTTCCGGGCAGCTCATGGCGCGTCTCGTCTCCTTCCGCGGCCAGGACCCGGCTCTCGGCTGGGAGGAACTGCTCGAGGTGGCCGCCGAGTTGGTGCGGCTGGGCCTGGAGACCACGGGGCAGCGGCTGCCTGCCGGCGAGGAGTCGGGGGTGGCCTCGGTCCTCGCCCGTACGCTGTGGGTCATCGGCGAGCTGGACACCACCGACGCCCAGGCAGTACGTCTCGGGCCGCAGGACTACGCCCGGCGGCTGCGCTCCGCCGTGCCGGGCGCCGACCGCGAACTGTCCTCCACGGCGGCCTGGTTCCACGACAGCCTGCTCGTGACCATCTGCCTCCACTTCCTCCATCTGCTCATCCTGCGCTTCCCCGACCTCGCCGAGGGACAACCCGAACGGAGTCACCGCATCGGCCAGCTCGTAGATCTCAACGATGTGGAAGCGCTACGCGGACGACCTGAACCGTCCGCCCAGGACGCCGAGTTCGAGGAGCGCTATCTGCGGCACGTCGCCGAGCAGTACAACCGGGTCACCATCTACGGCATCGATCTGCCCAACCCCAACGCTCCCGACAACTGGTCCCTGGACGCCACCTACCTCAGCCTCGCCGCGGAGTTCAGCTCCAACGGCGCCACCGCGGACCACGCGAACGACGGGGACGGCAGGGCCGACGACGCCTCCGGCCAGGGCGGCCGCGAGGAGGACCCCGCCCGTTGCGACCCGCAGGACGGCTCCTCCTCCCAGGACGCCGGCCCGGTCGACGCCGCAGAACCCGTCATGACCGCCGACCGTGCCCTGGCCGGGCACGAGCGCGTGCTGCTGCGCGGGGTCGCCGGCTCAGGCAAGACCACGCTGATCCAGTGGCTGGCGGTCTCCACGGCACGCACCGCACTTCCCGACGGGCTGCAGACCCTGCGCGGCCGCATCCCTTTCGTGCTCCCCGTGCGTCGCTTCGCCCGTGAGGGTTTCCCTTCACCGGACGACTTCCTCTCGGCCGTGCGCCATCCGCTCGCGGACGAGGCGCCGGAGGGCTGGGTCGTACGGGTACTCGCTGCGGAACGGGCGGTGCTGCTCGTCGACGGCATCGACGAAGCGCCGGAGCAGCAACGAGTGGAAGTCCGCGACCAGTTGCGCCGGCTGCTGCGCATCTACTCCGGCACCCTCTGCCTCGTCACCTCACGCCCGCCCGCCGTGGACGCCGACTGGCTGGCCGAGGAGGGCTTCACCGAACTCACCCTCGCGCCCATGAACCGCGACCAGGTCGCAGCGTTCATCACGGCCTGGCACACCGCTGCCCGTACGGACGAAGGCAAGGACCACGCGCGCCTGGACGACTACAAGGACATGCTGCTGCGGTCCATCCCGCTCTTCCGTGAACTGCGGGTGCTGGCCACCAACCCGCTGATGTGCGGACTGATCTGCGCCCTGAACCGGGACAGATCGGGGATGCTGCCGCAGGGCCGCCGGGAGCTGTACGAGGCGGCGATGGAGATGCTGCTGCAACGACGCGACCCGGAGCGCCGGGTGCTGTACGCGGACACCGTCGTGCTTCAACGCGCGCCCCGCGAGAGGCTGTTGCGCAAGATCGCCTACCGCATGCTCGTCGACGAGAGAGCCGTGCTCGACCACGCGAGTGCCCTGGCCGAGATCACGAAGAGCGTCTCCGCGATTCCCGCCGTCGCCAAGCAGGGGGAGCCGGCGCAGATCTTCGACCATCTGCTGCTGCGTACGGGACTGCTGCGCGAACAGGCCGACGGATCCGTGGAGTTCGTGCACCGCACCGTGCAGGACTATCTGGCGGCGAAGGAAGCGGTCGAACAGGGCAACTTCGATCTGCTGCTGGAACACGCGCACGAAGCGGACTGGGAGGAAGTGATCCGCATGGCGGTCGCCCACGCCCGCCCGGACGAATGCGCGACGCTGTTCCAGGGCCTGCTGGCTCCGGGCCGTACCGGCATGAAACGCAACCGGAGGCGGCTGCTGGCCGCGGCATGCCTGGAACACGTCACGGAGCTCGACCCGGAGACCCACGCCCGTGTCCGCCGGGAGACGCGGCACATGGTGCGGCCGGGGACCGTCGCCGCGGCGCGCGGACTGGGCTGGGTGGGGCCGATCGTGCTGGAGATGCTCCCCGATCCGGCCACGGTCTCGGACGACGAGGCGTACCGTCTGGCGGTCACCGTCACCCGTATCGACGACGACGCCGCGGTGGACTATCTGGCGCGGCTGCGGGACCGCAGGTCGTTGACGCTGCGGGCCGAACTCGCGCGCGGCTGGCGCAACTTCGAGACGGAGCGCTACGCCGCGCAGGTCATCCAGCACCTCGACCCGGACGGGCTCTACTTCCCCGTCTCGGACCGTGTGGAGCTGGCGGCCCTTCGGAAGCTGGGCGGCCGGGACCGGGTGCAGATCGTCGGCCACTTCACGCCCGAGGAGCTGATGGACGGGCTGCCGACCGACCGGCTCACGCACCTGTGGCTCGCCTACGACCTCGGCGCGGGCATGGAGATGGAGTGGCTGAGCGCTTTCCCTGCCCTGACCACCCTGCGGGTGAACGCGCGGCTGCCGCGCGTCAGCGGCGTACCGGAAGGCGTACGCATCATCGCCTGACGACGCTGCCGCCTCGCGGCCCGTACCGCACGAACGCGATGGCTCCGGCCGTGAGACCTTCCGCCGGACCCGGCGCGACCTGACCGGCCAGTGCCGCGGCGGAAAGGGGTTCGCCGCCGCGCGGCGAGCGCCCGGCGCTTCCCGGGGGCAGCCTGCGGCCACCACCACGGAACACCGAACAGAGTCCGGCGAAGCCCAGCACCACTGCGGCAGCAAGGGGTTCACCGCCGCCACGGCGAGCGCCGCCGCCTCCCCGCAGCGGGCGGGCTCGCCGCAGACGCCCGGGCCCGGCCCTCGCTCCACGGCCCCGCGTGGAAAGCGCTCACGCAAGCGTCGTGCTTCAGGACCCGGCGGTCAGCCGACAGCAACATGCTTCGGGCGTAGCCACCGCTGCGGCGGAAGGAGGTTCGCCGTCAGCACCGGCGAGCAGTCGAGACTGGCGGCGGCAGGGCCGGGGCTCGCCGCAGGCGCCCAGCCCTGGCCCCCGGGCCCGAGCCGCGCCCGCGCGGAACGCACTGCGCGCCGTGGCGACAGGTTCGCCGCCACGGCGCGCAAGCGTCGTGCTCAGGACCCGGCGGGTCAGCCGTCGGCTGACCCGCCGGGACGGTGCTACGCCTCCTTGGAGAGGTTGGGCCCACCGCCCGCTGCGGACTCCACCGGAGGTGCGTCCGGCAGTGCGGACTTCTCCTCGCCGCGGAAGGTGAACTTCTTCTCCTCGTCGTCCTCACCCTCGGTGTCCACGACCACGATGTGACCGGGACGCAGTTCACCGAAGAGGATCTTCTCGGAGAGCTGGTCCTCGATCTCACGCTGGATCGTCCGGCGCAGCGGCCGGGCGCCCATCACCGGGTCGTAACCCCGCTTGGCGAGCAGCGCCTTGGCGTCCGCACTCAGCTCCAGACCCATGTCGCGGTCCTTCAGCCGGTCGTCCACCATCGCGAGCATCAGGTCGACGATGCGGATGATGTCGTCGCGGGTGAGCTGGTGGAAGACCACCGTGTCGTCGACACGGTTGAGGAACTCCGGGCGGAAGTGCTGCTTCAGCTCGTCGTTGACCTTGGACTTCATCCGGTCGTAGCCGGCCTTGGTGTCACCCTGGCCGGCGAAGCCCAGGTTGAAGCCCTTGGAGATGTCCCGGGTGCCGAGGTTGGTCGTCATGATGATGACCGTGTTCTTGAAGTCCACGACCCGGCCCTGGGAGTCGGTCAGACGACCGTCCTCCAGGATCTGCAGCAGCGAGTTGAAGATGTCCGCGTGTGCCTTCTCGACCTCGTCGAAGAGGACCAC
>DATMEI010000632.1:0-2198 GCA_035556995.1 Streptomyces sp. | reverse complement strand
TCGTGCCGGAGAAGCTGGCGGAGGCGGGAGTGAGCGGCACCGTCTATCTCAAGGCGGGCCGGAAGATCGCGCAGATCCACGGTCTCTGAGGACCCCCGTCCTCGTAGGCGATGCCCGGCGGTGCCGGGACGCGCACCCGCCCACGCCGTGGTGCCGTCCCGCACTTCCCGCGCCGGGCTACCGCCGGACGGTTCGACCCCGCCCGGACGCCGGCGGGGGCCGGTTCAGTTCAGACGCGCTGGCGTCTCCTCCTGCCCCGGATCGTGTCCCACAGCGGCGTGCCCAGGGCGACCAGCAGTACGGCGCCGCCCAGCTGCAGCCCGTGGCGGATCCAGTCGAAACCGCTGGTGACTCCCACTCCCGCCCAGGTGGCGACGGCGTTGCCGAGAATCGCGCCGAGAAGGCCGAAGATCACCGTCAGCCACAGGGGGATGCGCTGCCTGCCGGGGATGATCGCCCGCGCGATGACGCCCAGCACCAGCCCGACGACGATCGCCCACAACCAGTTCATCGCGCCTCCGTAGATCGTTGACGCACCGTGCCGGGGTCACCCCGCGCCCGTGTGCGACGTATGCGCCGTCAGCTTGGTGCCGGACGTGCTACGCCGCATGGCGGACTACTCCGTACGGGCTGCGCCGCAGAGACGCCGGTCCGCTCGGCTGGGCAGCCCGGTCTCGAACACGGCTGAGCCGAGGCGTACCGTGAAGAGGGCTCGCGGATCTCGCAGCGGGCCGTGGCCGGCTCCGGTGAGGTGGTGGAGAGTGATGCGGAAGCAGCGCGAAGCCGAGGTCTTCCGGATCACCGGCGCCCGGCAGGGACTGGAAGAGGACGTGCGCGGCAGACAGCGGCGCTATGTGATCTCGATGCTGATCCGGACGCTCTCGGTTCTGCTGACGGTAGTGCTGTGGAACGTGCAACGGCCCTTGGCCATTGTGACGCTCGTGGTGGGCGCGCTCCTGCCGTACGTGGCCGTGGTGATCGCCAACGCGGGCCGGGAGAACGCTCCTTCGCTGCCCTCCTCCTACATCCAGCCGCCCAGCCGCCCAGCGCTCGGCAGCAGCCCCGATCCCGTAGCGGAGGCTCGTCGCAGCACGCCCGACGGGCCGGTGGCCGACCACAGTTGAACCAGCAGAGGCTCAACCCCTGCTTACATCCTCAAGAAAAGCTCAGATCAATCATGTTGTTCCGCTGCACCTCGCAGGGGTCCCCATGCCATACTTGATAGGCGCTCCGCATCCCCCGTCGGAGCGACAAGACCGACGCCGGGCGGCTCCCCCCGTGGCTGCCCGGCGTCGTTTGTTTGCCCGCACCGGGTGTTGGATGGGGGTGTGTTTCCCACCAACGAAGACCCCGAGATCCCCATCTGTTCGGCCAAGGGCTGCCGTGCGCACGCCGTGTGGGTGCTGGCCTGGAACAACCCCAAGCTGCACACACCACAGCGCCGCAAGACCTGGCTGGCATGCGAGGAACACCGCGAACACCTCTCGTCCTTCCTGGAGATGCGCGGTTTCCTCAAGGACGTCGTCCGGCTCACGGAGTGGGAGGACGGCGCCCGCGGCTCATCCGCCGATGGCTGACATCGGACGGTCGGGCTGCACGAAGGACGGGTCGTCGATGCCCGCGCCGGCCTTCTTGCCCCACATGGCCAGCCTCCAGCGCGCAGCGACCTCTCCGTCCTCCGCTCCCCCGCGCAACGCACCCCGCAGGTCGGACTCTTCGGTGGCGAACAGGCACGTGCGGACCTGACCGTCGGCCGTGAGGCGCGTACGGTCGCAGGCACGGCAGAAGGGGCGGGTGACGGAGGCGATGACGCCGACCGTGTGCGGGCCGCCGTCCACGATCCAGCGCTCGGCGGGTGCCGAGCCTCGTTCGTCCTCGCCCTCAGGGGTGAGGGTGAAGCGGGTGCGCAGCGACTCCAGGATGTCCCCTGCTGTGATCATCCCGTCGCGCTGCCAGCCGTGTTGGGCGTCAAGCGGCATCTGTTCGATGAAGCGCAGTTCGTAGTCGTGTTCCATGGCCCAGGCGAGCAGCTGCGGTGCCTCGTGCTCATTGAACCCGGGCATCAGAACGGAGTTGACCTTCACCGGGGTCAGGCCGGCATCGTGCGCCGCGGCCAGCCCGCGCAGAACATCCGCATGCCGCTTGCGTCGGGTCATCTTCTGGAAGACGTCCGAACTGAGCGTGTCGAGCGAGACGTT
>DATMEI010000631.1:0-5529 GCA_035556995.1 Streptomyces sp. | reverse complement strand
AGGTCTGCCTTCACCTGTTCAGGTGCTTATGCCCTAGTTTGGCAGAATATCGGCAGGCTGCGACCGGAGACGTCTTCGCAGCTCAGGGCGGCAGCGGAGGTCCACGCCCAGCCTGATGCCGACCGCTACCCACCGCCTCCGTCACCGCCGCTCCGCCGCCTGAGTCACCGTCACCGCCGCCTCCCGCCCCCTGGGAGCACCCGCCCGTCCGGCATACTCCGGTACGCCCGATGTTTCCGGCCCGGTGAACTGGCCAGACGCGTACCAGTCGCACCAGAGCGACGGAGCCTGGGGCCTCCCAGGCGCCAAGCGCGCTGTGGGGGAGGAAGAACTGAGTGAAGACACGCTTGACCGGGGGAGACACCGGAGCGGACGGCGGAGCGGACGGCGAGGGCGGGCCCACGTCGCGAGCCGGACGCCCAGTTGTCCCCGCTCCGCAGTCCCCGCGGCCCTCCTCCGGGGCTGCGTCGGCGGAGGACGGGCCGGCCCCCCGCCTGGCGGTTCCGTACCGGCGGGGCCTCCTGCCCAGCCGAGCCGACAGCCGCCTCGCGCTGCGCCGTACACCAGTCTCCGTCTGGAACGACGACGTGACCGACTGGGCCGCGGCGCTCACCTACTACGCCGTGCTCGCCATCTTCCCCGCGCTGCTCGTCACGGTCTCGGCCATGGGCCTCGCCGGTACGGGCGCGACGCAGGAGCTCATCAGCCGTGTGACGACCGTCGTGCCCGCCGAGTCCGGCGACCTCATGGCGGGAGTGCTGAAGGACATGGCCGACCAGCGCACCGCCGCCTGGCTGCTCGCCGCCTTCGGTACGGCGGGGTCGCTGTGGTCGGCGTCCAGCTATCTCAGCGTCTTCCGCCGCGCGCTGCACGCCATGCACGGTGTACGGGACCACCGGCCGGTGTGGCGGACCGCGCCGCGCATCGTGCTCACCGCACTGACGCTGCTCGCCCTGCTGGTCACCAGCGTGTTCGTGCTGGTGCTGAGCGGCGAAGTGGCCCGTACCGTCGGCGGATTCCTCGGAATGGACGAGGTGGCGGCCGACGCCTGGAACACGATGAAGTGGCCGATGCTGCTGTGCCTGGCCGCGGTGCTCGTGCTGATCCTCTTCCGTTCCGGGCCCGCCGGTACACGCGGCGTGCGCAACCGGGTGCCGGGCGGTGTGCTGGCCGTGCTGCTGTGGCTCGTCGCCTCACTGGGCTTCGCGCTCTACACCTCGCACGTCGGCACGTACCACCGGATGTACGGATCCCTCGCCGGGATCGTCGTGTTCCTCGTGTGGTTGTGGATGTCCAACCTCGCAATGCTCATCGGCGCCCAGTTCAACGCGGAGCTCATCAAGCTGCGCTTCCGGCCCGGCAGTTGAACCTCGCGAAGCTCCCCCCTGCTCAGCCCTGCTCGCCCGTGCTCACCGGCCTCACCCCCGCGCGACCGCTGCGACGGCCTCCTCCACCGCGGTGTCACCACCGATCAGTTCCAGCGTCAGCCCGGCCGTACCCGGTGCGTGCAGCAGCGCGCCCAGCGCGGCGGCCACATCGTCGCGGGTCACCTCGTCCCGCCCGGTCTTCTCGGCGAGCCGCACCCTGCCCGTGCCGGGCTCGTTGGTCAGCCGCCCCGGGCGCAGCACTGTCCAGTCGAGGGTGTCGCGGGCCCGTACCGCGTCGTCGGCTGCGCCCTTGGCCCGCAGATACAGGGCGAAGACCGGGTCCGTCCCGGCGGGCGGTTCGGCGAGGCCGGCGTCGGCGCCCATCGAGGAGACGATGAGGTAGCGCCGTACGCCCGCACGCTCCGCAGCGTCGGCAAGGAGGACTGCCGCCGCGCGGTCCACGGTCTCCTTGCGTGCCGTGCCGCTCCCGGGGCCTGCTCCCGCAGCGAAGACGACCGCGTCGGCGCCCTCCAGGTGTGAGGCGACCTCCTCCACGGAGGCCGACTCCAGGTCGCATACGACCGGTTCGGCGCCCGCCGCCCGCAGGTCCTCCGCATGTTCCGGATTGCGGATCAGGCCCGCGACCTCTTCTCCGCGCCCGGCGAGCAACCGCTCCAGCCGCAGCGCGATCTGACCGTGTCCACCAGCGATGACTGTGCGCATCCCCCGACCGTACGCCCACCGCAGCCGCCGCGCCCCTGCGGCCTGACCCGGCGTCAGCCGTCAGCCCGGCCCGGGAGACTAGCCCTGCGACTGCCGTGGCAGATCGAACTCCGACGTGCCGGTGAAGTCGCAGAATTCACGCACCGCGCTGGTGCGCGCCACCACACGCCCCCGGTGCACCACGATGCGGCTGTACGCGAGGGAGAGCGCCCCCGCCACTTCCGTCCCGCGCACGGCCAGCAACTCCGCGGGGAAGCCCGCCTCCACCCGTACCTCGGGCAGGCCCATCGTCGCGCGTGCCTGCCCGCAGATCATGTCGTAGGCCGCTTCCGGACGTGCTTCGCCGTGCGAGGCGAGCAGATAGGCGGCCTCCAGCGGGTCGCCCCTGCCCACCGGGTTCGCTGCGTCCCGCAGCGCTCCGCTTCCCGCGGTCACCGAGACACCGGCCGCACTGAGCAGCCGTACGGGCGCGACGCGCGAGGGCACAGCGGCCGAAGGGCGTTCCAGCACACCGCAGTCGCCCTGCGGCAGACAGACGACGGTGACGCCGGCAGCGGCCAGCCGGTCCGCCGTACGGGCCGCCGACTTGTGCGGCAGCCTGGCCAGACCGGCACAGGGGCCGATGGCGACACCCGGGCGCAGTCCGCCCGCGGCGGCGGCCAGCCGGGACAGCCGGGCGGGGTCGTCACCGTCCGTGTGCAGGTCGACTGCACAGCCGTGCTCCGCTGCCACCTCCAGTACGGCGTCCACATAGCCGGCCGGGTCGGGGTCGAGGTCGGGACAGCCGCCGATGACGGTGGCGCCCATCTTCACCGCGTCCCGCAGCATCGAGAGGTTGTCGGCCCCGGCGACGCCGGTCAGCAGCCGCGGCACGGCGACGGTGCTCAGCTCCACGAGCCCGCGCAGCGCCCGTCGCGCCTGAAGCACGGCCTCCAGCGAACGCAGCCCGGCGACGTCCCCGATGTGCACATGGGTTCGCGTGGCGGTGGCGCCCTGCCCGAGCTGGAGCAGGGCCGCCTCGGTCGTACGTCGCTGCACGTCCTCCGGGGCGGTGCGGGGCGGCCCGTCGGAGCCGGGGGAGAGGGCGGTCATCGCGGTGTCGTAGTGCGCGTGCGGATCGGCGGGCGCCGGCAGCAGCAGGTAGCCGGAGAGGTCGACTCGCGTGCCGCCCGGAGGCTGCGGGCCCTCCGCGAGGCTTCCCGCGGTGCCGACTGCTTCGATACGGCCGTCGCCCAGCCGGACGTCGACGGTACGGCCGTCGGCGAGCCGCGCACTGCACAGCATCACGGGGCGGGAGCTCTCACGCGCGCCGCTTTCCGGGGGTTTGTCCCGGCCTGCTTTCTTGTTCGCGTCACGAGGGTCGTCGCGGGGGGCGTCGCCGTCCCTCGGCTCCTGTGGCTGGCTGTCGGCCATCGCACTCCCCACGTCGGCGGATGATCATGATCACGCAGCGTGAGTCGAGAGTAGGGCTCGCGTAGTGCACCGGCGAGGAAGAGGCGAATAGTCGTACTGACGTGGTGCGAGGGGATGTTGGCGTCTTCCCGGACGTTTCCGGGACCCGCCGTTTCACTCCGCGAACGGCTCCGGGAAGGGGCTCGGGCGGGCCCGATACGGATTTCACCTTTGGCTGTCAGGCGTGTAATGTCTTCACCGCTCGCCCCAATAGCTCAGTCGGCAGAGCGTCTCCATGGTAAGGAGAAGGTCAACGGTTCGATTCCGTTTTGGGGCTCTGATGTGTGAGATCTCCCGCCTTGAAGAGGGGAGTTCACGCATCGTGGCGGTGTAGCTCAGTCGGTAGAGCAAGCGGCTCATAATCGCTGTGTCACCGGTTCAAGTCCGGTCACCGCTACTTCACCGAATGTAGCCGATTGTGGGTTCGGTCCTTCGATCGGCTACTCTTCCTGCGTTCTGGCCCCATCTGTCCGTCAAGGAGCACTCACGTGGCTGCCACCGATGTCCGCCCGAAGATCACGCTGGCCTGCGTGGAGTGCAAGGAGCGGAACTACATCACCAAGAAGAACCGGCGCAACAACCCGGACCGTCTTGAGATGAAGAAGCACTGCCCGCGCTGCAAGACACACACGGCGCACCGCGAGACGCGCTGAATCAGGCCCTTCGACGAGGCCGTCCCCGACCAGGGGGCGGCCTCGTGTCGTTCTTCAGGAGGTGCGGCGCCCATGGCGCTCGACCAGTCTTTCGTCGGACGGAGCTATCCGCCCACTCGTCCCTACGAGGTCGGCCGCGAGAAGATCCGCGAGTTCGCCGAGGCCATCGGTGAGGACAACCCGGCCTATACGGACCGGGAGGCCGCCGGAGCGCTGGGCCACCCCGATGTGATCGCCCCGCCCACGTTCATCTTCGCGATCACCTTCCGGGCGGCCCGACAGGTCACCGAGGACCCGCAGTTGGGCCTGGATTACGACCGGGTGGTGCACGGCGACCAGAAGTTCGTCCACGTACGGCCAGTACGGCCAGGGGACCGGCTCTCGGTCTCCACCACCATCGAGGCGATCAAATCGATGGCGGGCAACGACATCCTCGATGTGCGCGGCGATGTGCACGACGAGTCCGGCGAGCTCGTGGTGACCGCCTACACCAAGCTGGTGGCCCGCGCACCCGAGGTGGAGTCGCCCACGCCGGCGACAACGGGAGGCTGAACCGGATGCCAGCGAAGATCGCATACGCCGACGTCGAGGCCGGCACCGAACTGCCCCCGTGCACCTTTCCCGTGGACCGTGAGCGGCTCGTGCGGTACGCGGGCGCCTCGGGAGACTTCAATCCCATTCACTGGAACGAGCGGTTCGCCAAGGAAGTCGGGCTGCCGGACGTCATCGCGCATGGCATGTTCACCATGGCCGAGGCGATCCGGGTGGTGACGGACTGGACCGGCGACCCGGCCGCTGTCGTCGAGTACGGCGTGCGCTTCACCAGGCCCGTCGTCGTACCCGACGACGACAAGGGCGCGGAGATCGAGGTGAGCGGGAAGGTCGCCGCCAAGCTCGACGACGAGGCGCGCACCGTACGCGTGGACCTGACCGTGATGAGCGCCGGGCAGAAGGTGCTGGGCATGTCCCGTGCCGTGGTCCGGCTGGCTTGACGGGGTGTGCGGGGCGACGTGCGCCCACGCCCCCGGCCGGCCTCTCGTACGCTTGAGCGCGTGCAGGAACTCCATGACGCCCCCCTCGCCCCGCTGACCACCTTCCGGCTCGGCGGTCCCGCGGCCCGTCTGATCACCGCGGCGACCGACGCCGAGGTGATCGCCGCCGTCCGCGAAGCCGACGACTCCGGGACCCCGCTGCTGCTCATCGGCGGCGGCTCGAACCTGGTCATCGGAGACAAGGGCTTCGACGGCACCGCTCTGCGCATCGCCACGAAGGGCTTCGCACTCGACGGCACGAAGCTGGAGCTGGCGGCCGGTGAGGTGTGGACCGACGCGGTG
>DATMEI010000630.1:0-2228 GCA_035556995.1 Streptomyces sp. | reverse complement strand
GACCAGATCCGCACCGAGGCGGAAGCGGAAGCGGAACGCACGGTCGAGTCCGGGCAGCGCGAACTGGAGGTGCTGGAACGCCGTCAGGAGAACATCAACGCCGAGATCTCCCGTGTACAGGATGTGCTGGAAGCGCTGGAGTCCTTCGAGACTCCCGGTTCCGGCGGCGGCGCGGAGGGAGGCAGCGGCAAGAAGGGCAGTGCCGACACAGGATCAACCAATGGCGTTGCCGCGGGTGTTGGCGCAGGTACGACTCGGTCCGGTGGCAAGGATTCCGGGAACTAGCCACTCGAACGAGCGCACATTCTCCAGATCAAACCGGCAATGGCTCGATGACACGCCGTCTTGGCCCCTAGGATTCCCCTATCACTCCCCCGTCTGATAACCCGTCTGACTCGACAGGAACCCCATGAGCGACACTTCCTCCCCCTTCGGCTTCGAGCTCGTGCGGCGTGGCTACGACCGCGGGCAGGTGGACGACCGCATCACGAAGCTCGTCGCCGACCGTGACAGCGCACTGTCCCGCATCACCTCTCTGGAAAAGCGCATCGAGGAGCTGCACCTCGAAACGCAGAACGCCCAGGCCCAGGTCAATGACTCCGAGCCGTCGTACGCGGGGCTGGGTGCACGGGTCGAGAAGATCCTCCGCCTCGCCGAGGAGGAGGCCAAGGACCTGCGCGACGAGGCCCGTAAGGCCGCCGACCAGCACCGCGAACTCGCCGAGGGCGCGGCGCAGCAGGTGCGCAACGACGCCGAGGCGTTCGCGGCCGACCGCAAGGCCAAGGCCGAGGACGAGGGCTCACGCATCGTCGAGAAGGCCAAGGGCGAAGCCACCGTGCTGCGTACGGAGGCGGACAAGGACGCGCAGTCCAAGCGTGAGGAAGCCGACTCCCTCTTCGAGGACACCCGCGCCAAGGCCGCCCAGGCCGCCGCGGACTTCGAGACCAACCTCGCCAAGCGCCGCGAGCAGTCCGAGCGTGACCTCGCCTCCCGGCAGGCGAAGGCGGAGAAGCGCCTGGCGGAGATCGAGCACCGCGCCGAGCAGCTGCGCCTCGAGGCCGAGAAGCTGCGTACGGACGCGGAGCGCCGTGCCCGTCAGACGGTGGAGACGGCCCAGCGCCAGGCCGAGGACATCGTGGCCGACGCCAACGCGAAGGCCGACCGTGTCCGCAGCGAGTCGGAGCGGGAGCTGGCTGCCCTCACCAACCGCCGCGACAGCATCAACGCGCAGCTGACCAACGTCCGCGAGATGCTGGCCACCCTCACGGGTGCCGCTGTCGCGGCCGCGGGCGGCGGCGAGGAGGGCGAGTCCGAGGAGGACTCCGCCACCCGCAGCGTTCCCGCCCAGCAGTCCCGCTGACGCGGTCGTACGCTGACGCACGAAGCACAGGACCGGGCCCGGCACTTCACGTGCCGGGTCCGGTCTCTTGTTGCCGCTGCCTCCACCGGCCTGCCGGCACCGTCGGGCGCCCGCCCGTCCTGGAACCTGCGTGTCCGTCCTGCTACGGGCGTCCTCGCCGGGGACCGCCCGTAACGCGTGGAAGCGCCCGCGATCCGTCCGAATCCTTTGGCACCGAGCACTCAAACGGACTGGCGGAGGGGCCTGTGCCCGCATAGCGTCGGTGCATGATTGAGCTGCGTGAGCTGACGAAGAGGTACGGAGACAAGACGGCCGTCGACCATCTCTCCTTCAGCGTGCGCCCCGGCATCGTCACCGGGTTCCTCGGCCCCAACGGTGCGGGCAAGTCCACGACGATGCGGATGATGCTGGGGCTGGACAGCCCCACGAGCGGTGACGTCCGCATCGACGGCAAGCACTACGACCAACTGCGGGACCCGCTCAACTACATCGGGGCACTGCTGGAGGCCAAGGCGGTGCACGGCGGGCGTACGGCCTACAACCACCTGCTGTGCATGGCGCAGTCCAACAACATCCCGAAGAAACGCATCAGTCAGGTGCTGGATCTGGTCGGTCTGAGCGAGGTCGCCAAGAAGCGGCCCAAGGGTTTCTCGCTCGGCATGGGGCAGCGGCTGGGCATCGCCGCCGCGCTGCTCGGTGATCCGCAGACCATCATCCTGGACGAGCCGGTGAACGGCCTGGACCCGGAAGGCGTGCTCTGGGTGCGCAACCTGGTCAAGGCGCTCGCCGCCGAGGGCCGCACGGTGTTCTTGTCCTCCCACTTGATGAGCGAAATGTCGCTGACGGCTGACCATCTGATCGTGATCGG
>DATMEI010000629.1:0-5586 GCA_035556995.1 Streptomyces sp. | reverse complement strand
CGCCGCTGGAGGACGACAAGCCGCAGGGTGCAGCCGTACGTGAGTCCCGGGGCTGTGGGTGGGCTAGAAATCCCGGAAGGCCAGCTGGTTCGCGGCGCCGCCCTGCCATTCGACGAGGAAGAGCGTCGCGTCGTCGCTGGTGGTCCCGCCCCTGTTCCGCATCAGGGCGTGGGAGAGCCGGCGTGCCATCTGACCCACACCTCCGGTGAGGGGCCCGATCTGCTCAATGGTGTCGACCATGCGTCTCTCACCGAAGAGTTCCCCGCCCTTGCGGTGTTCCTCGATCAGGCCGTCGGTGAAGAACAGCACCCGGTCACCCCTGGTCAACTCCACAAGCGGCGCGATGAGCTGCGGCGGCATCTGATGACCCCGGTCCAGCAGCCGCCCCATCAGGCGCTCACCGAACCCTTCCGACAGGTCCACGGCAACCCTGCGGCCCTCGGGCTGGCTGTTGTCCACAGGGGGGCTCTCCCATCGGCAGGCGACTGCCGGCAGAACGAGCACGGCGAGACACAGGTACCGCACCGGACCGGAACCCTAACCGCGGTCATCGGCCGAGCTGATTCCCACTCGAATGCTGGGCCGGTGTCAGAGGCCGGGCGCCAGCCTTGTGGTGCCGGGCTCAGCTCCGCCACGCGTCACGCGTCACGCCTCACCGTCGCGGACCTGACACGCCGCCCACGCTCATGTCCCCGTCCAGCGCGGCGGGCGCTTCTCCGCGAAGGCGCGGGGCCCTTCTTGCGCGTCGGCGGAGGTCAGCATGGCCCGGTAGCGGTGCAGGTCCGCGCCGCGCATCCGGGCGTAGGCCTCCTCGACCCCCAACTGCTCCGTCGCGCGCAGCACTTCCTTCACTGCCGCGACCGACAGGGGTGCACTCTCCCGGATGCTGTGTGCCAGGCTGAGTGCCCTCTCCAGCGCGGTGTGCGGGCGCTCGGCGACCTGGTTCACCAGGCCCCACCGTGCAGCCTCTGCCGCGCCCAGGCGCCGGCCGGTCAGCAGCAGCTCCGTCGCCACGGCACGCGGCAGCCGGCGGGGCAGCCGCAGTACACCGCCGGAGTCGGCGATCAGGCCGACCTTCACCTCGGGGAGGGCGAACTCCGCGTGTGCGTCGGCCACGATCAGGTCGGCGGCGAGGGCGAGTTCGAAGCCGCCGCCCAGTGCGAGTCCGTTCACGGCGGCGATCACCGGCTTGTCCAGGTCGAACAGCTCGGTCAGCCCGGCGAACCCTCCGGGCCCGTGGTCGGCGTCCACGGCCTCGCCGCCGGCCGCCGCCTTCAGGTCCCAGCCCGCGGAGAAGAACCGCTCCCCCGCTCCGGTGACCACCGCGGCCCGCAGCGTGCCGTCCGTGCGCAGCCGGTCGAAGGCCTCGTACAGGGCGTGGCTCGTGGCGGAGTCAATGGCGTTGGCCTTGGGCCGGTCCAGTGTGATCACCAGTACGCCGTCGTGTACGTCCAGCCGTACGGGGTCCATGGTGTGCCTCTCCGTTGTTCCAGTCGTTCGTGTCGTTGCAGTTGTTCCGGGGTGGCGCGATGCGCCTGAGCAATACGTCCGCGGCGACCGCGCCCCGCCCCTCGGGCAGCACCAGCAGCGGGTTGACGTCCAGTTCGGTGACCTCGGGGTGGTCCCGTACGTAGGCGGCGACGGCCTGGACGGCGTCGACCGCGGCGCGTACGTCGCCCGCGGACCGGCCCCGGAAGCCGCGCAGCAGCGGCCACACGCGCAGCGAGGACAGTGCGGCTTCGATCTCCTCGCGGGTGGCGGGCAGCAGCAACGTGGCGGTGTCCCGGACCAGTTCCACCAGTACGCCGCCCGCTCCCAGGGTCAGCGCGGGTCCGAAGGCCGGGTCGTGGTGCACTCCGACGAGGAGTTCTGCGACGGCGTCCGGCACCATCCGTTCGATCAGGAACCGGTCGGCGAGCCCCGCCATGGCCATGACGGCCTCCTCAACTGCCGCCTCACCGGCCAGTCCCAGGCGTACGCCGCCCGCGTCGCTCTTGTGCGCCAAGCCGGCGGCGAGGGCCTTGGCGACGACGGGGAAGCCCAGACCGCGAGCGGCATGCGCGGCGCCGCCGGGTGCCGCCACGGCGCCGTCCGGGACGGGTAGGCCGTAACCGGCCAGCTCCCGCTTCCCGGCGTGCTCGTCCAGCAACTCGCCCTCGTGGGCGATCTGTTGAGGTCGACGTACCGGGCCGTGTGGCGGCACCGGCTCGGCCGCGCGCTGGGCGGCGCCGATCCGGTGGGCGGCAGCGATGGCCCGTATGCAGTCCGTCAGCCCTTGCAGGGGGGCGATGCCCTCCGACAGCAGCCGTTCCGCGACCTCTTCGGGCAACCCTTCGGGCAGCGACCCGACGACGCACGCCGGGGCGCCGGTCTGGCGCTGTGCTGCCGCGTAGGCGTCCAGTGCGGTGGTCCAGGCGTTGCCCTCGCAGCGGTCGGCGCGTGGCATGTCGAGCAGCAGCAGGTTCATGTCGCAGCCCGCGCCGAGGAGTGCGGTGAAGCACTCGCCCTGCGCGGTGAAATCGCCCCAGATGTAGGTGTGGTAGTCGAGCGGGTTGCGTATGTGCACCTGGTCGCCAAGCACTTCGCGCAGCCGCAGCGCCGACTGGTCCGGGAGCGGCGGGAGTTCGACGCCGTGCCGCTGCGCGGTGTCGGCCAGCAGGGCGGCCTCGCCGCCCGAGCAGCTGGCCGAGGTGATCCGGGGACGCCCGGCCGGTTCCGGACCCCCGTTCAGAGGTCCGTGGACGTGCAGCAGCTTCAGCGTCTCCACGAAGGTGCCGATCTCCTCCACCCGTGCGACGCCTGTACGCCGGAACAGGGCGTCGCACAGCACGTCCGACCCGGCGAGAGAGCTGGTGTGGCTCATGGTGGTCTGCGCGCCCAGCTCCGAACTGCCCGTCTTCAGCGCCACGACGGGCACTCCGCGCCGCAGTGCGGACAGTGCCGCGCGGGCGAATCCGGCGACGTCCGCTATCCCTTCCAGGTGCAGCCCGATGGCGGTCACTCGCGGGTCTTCCAGCAGCGCCTCGATCAGCTGCGGTGGTCCCGTGACGGCACCGTTCCCCGTGGTGATCATGTAGGCGAGGGGGAGGGCGCGGCGCTGCATGGTGAGGTTCTGGCCGATGTTGCCGCTCTGGGTGATGACGGCGACGCCGCTGTCCGTACGGGCGCCGCCGTGCTGGTCGGGCCACAGTGCCGTGCCGTCCAGGTAGTTGAGGACGCCGATGCAGTTGGGGCCGATCACCGGCATGTCGCCGGCGGCGGCACGCAGTTCGTCCTCCAGCGCGGCGCCGCGCGGCCCGTCCTCGGCGAAGCCGGACGCATGGCACACAGCCCCGCCCGCGCCGCGCCCGGCGAGTTCCGCGAGGATTTCGACGGTCGCCTCCCCGGGTACGGCGAGGAACGCGGCGTCCGGGGCTGCGGGAAGCTCGGCCGTACTGCGGTGGCACGGCAGACCCTCGATGTGCTCCCGCCGCGGGTGGACGGGCCACAGCTCGCCCTCGTATCCGACGGCGCGGCACTGACGTACGGCCTCCGCCGCCGACTCCCCGCCGTACAGGGCGATATGACGGGGCGCCAGCAGACGCGTGAGGTGATGGGCGCCCGTCATCAAGCGCCCAGGGGACGCAGCAGGGAGCGGGAGATGATGTGCCGCTGGATCTCGCTCGTACCGTCCCAGATGCGCTCGACGCGTGCGTCGCGCCAGTAGCGTTCGATGGGCAGTTCGGCCATGAGTCCCATGCCGCCGAAAGTCTGGAGCGCCTGGTCGGTGATGCGGCCCAGGGCTTCCGAGGCGTACAGCTTGGCCATCGCCGCGTCGCGGTCGGTCATGGTGCCCTGGTCGTGCTTCCAGGCGGCACGCAGGGTGAGCAGTTCGGCGGCCTCCAGTTCGGTGGCCATGTCGGCGAGCGGGAAGCTCACGCCCTGGAACCGGCCGATGGGCTGCCCGAACTGCTCGCGTTCGGCGGCCCATTCGAGGGTGAGGTCGAGGACGCGGCGGGCGCGGCCGATGCTGGTGGCGGCGACCTGGAGGCGGCTGGCGCCGAGCCACTCCCCCATCAGCGCGAAGCCGCTGCCCTCCTCGCCCAGCCGCTGCGCGGCCGGGAGCCGGACGTCGGTGAAGGTCAGTTCGCACTGGTGGTAGCCGCGGTGCGACACGCACCCGGAGCCGCGCCGCACCTCGACGCCGGGCGCGTCGAGGTCCACCAGGAAGGCGGTGATGAGGTTCTGGGTGCCGCGCGGTGTCTCCTCGGTGCCGGTGGCCGCGAACACGATGACGAAGTCGGCCATGTCGGCGTGCGAGATGAAGTGCTTGGTGCCGTTCAGCACGTAGCCACCGCCCCCACCGCTCCCGCCGTCCCCGTCAACGCCGCTGCCGCCGCCGACTCCGTCGCGCACGGCCCGGGTCCGCATCGAGCGGACGTCGGAGCCGGCGCCCGGCTCGGTCATGGCGAGACAGTCGTGCCGCTCCCCGCGGACCGCGGGGAGGAGGTAGCGGGTGCGCTGCTCGCCCTCGCACGCTTCGAGGATGTTGCTGGGGCGGGCGACGAGCATCTGGAGGGCGAAACTGGTCTTGCCCAGTTCGCGTTCGACGAGCGTCATGCTGACGGCGTCGAGTCCGCCGCCGCCGATCGCCTCCGGCATGTTCGCCGCGTACAGGCCGGCGCCGATCGCCTTCTCCCGGATACGGCGGGCCAGTTCGGGCGGCACGTCGTCGAGCCTTTCGACCTCGTCGGCGTGCGGGTCCAGTTCGGTCGTCACGAACTTGCCGACCGTCTCCACGATCAGGCGCTGCTCGTCGGTGAGCTCGAACTCCATGGTTTTCCTCTCCTCACGTGGTGCGGCGGCTGCGGTCGCCGGGTATGCCCATGGGCCGGCCGACCGCTTCGGGCACGGGCAGTACGTCGTGCGCGGTCTGGATGACGCCGAGCCGGCGCAGCAGTTCGCCCGGCAGCGGGCAGGCACGCCCCTGCTCCGTGTCGACGTGCAGCAGCATCTGTTCGGCGGTGGCCAGCAGGGTGCCCTCGGCGCCGTGCCGCATCTCGTGGAAGAGGTGCACACGCTTGCTGTCGTGGTCGAGCAGCCGCAGCGTGAGCTGGAGCGATTCCCCCTCGGCGACTTCGCGCTTGTTGTGCAGGTGCGTCTCGACCGTGTAGAGCGACCCGCCGTTCGCCCGGTACTCCTCGTCGATGCCGAGGTAGCGGAAGAAGGCGTCGGAGTTGTCGCCGAAGACGAGCAAGTAGCACGACTCGCTCATGTGTCCGTTGTAGTCCACCCACTCCGGCTGCACCGGAGCGCTGTGCAGCGCCAGCGGCGCCGGTACGGGCGCCGTGTCCACCCATGGCCGGTGGCCGGTCCCCTCGTACGGGGTGACGACGCGTCGTGCCGCGTTCTCTGCCATCTATTCACCTTGAGATCATTCGTGGACGCACATTGTGCGGTGCTCGTTCGCAATATGCGACGCTACGAGTGGGCCTTCCGGCTCGTCAAGCGCCACAACCGCCCGTACGGGCTCGGCGAGGTTGACGACTACGCTTCCGGAGCAGACGAAGAGAGCTGAGGCAATGGAAATGGACGCGGCGCACGCCC
>DATMEI010000628.1:0-8792 GCA_035556995.1 Streptomyces sp. | reverse complement strand
ATTCCGTACGTGGACACAGGGCACGACCTTCGTGACGCGCATGGACTACCTGACGTCGTTCTTCAACGAGACCGCGTACTGCCTGGCCGTCGAGAAGCTCCTCGGCATCGAGGACCAGATCCCGGACCGCGCCACGATCATCCGGGTGCTCCTGATGGAGCTGAACCGGCTCTCCTCGCACCTGGTGTGCATCGCCACCGGCGGCATGGAACTCGGCGCCACCACGATCATGATCTACGGCTTCCGTGACCGCGAACTCGTCCTGGACCTGTACGAGTTGATCACCGGCCTGCGGATGAACCACGCCTTCATCCGTCCCGGCGGCCTCGCCCAGGACCTCCCGCCCGGCACGGTCGACGCGCTACGCGAGTTCCTGAAGAAGATGAAGAAGAACCTGCCGGAGTACGACGCCCTGTGCACCGGCAACCCCGTCTTCAAGGCCCGCCTGAAGGACATCGGCTATCTCGACCTGGCCGGCTGCATGGCACTGGGCGCCACCGGCCCCATCCTCCGCTCCGCCGGGCTTCCGCACGACCTGCGCAAGGCGCAGCCCTACTGCGGTTACGAGACCTACGACTTCGAGGTCCCCACAGTCGACACCTGCGACTCCTACGGGCGTTTCCTGCTCCGGCTGGAGGAGATGCGCCAGTCGCTGCGCATCATCGAGCAGTGCATCGACCGCCTGGAGCCCGGACCGGTCATGGTCGGCGACAAGAAGATCGCCTGGCCCGCCCAACTGGCGCTCGGCCCGGACGGCCTGGGCAACTCGCTGGACCACATCAGGAACATCATGGGCACCTCCATGGAAGCCCTCATCCACCACTTCAAGCTGGTCACCGAGGGCTTCCGCGTCCCGCCCGGCCAGACGTACGCGGCGGTGGAGTCCCCGAAGGGCGAACTCGGCGTGCACGCCGTGAGCGACGGCGGCACCCGCCCGTACCGCGTGCACTTCCGCGACCCCTCCTTCACCAACCTCGAAGCCATGGCGGCGATGTGCGAAGGCGGCCAGATCGCCGACGTGATCGTCGCCGTGGCGTCCATCGACCCCGTGATGGGAGGCGTCGACCGATGACCACCGCACCCGACCGGGGCAGCGCCCCCGAAGCCCCGATGCTCGGCATCCCCTCGATGCCGGCGCCGGACTATCCGGCCGACGTCCGCGAACGGCTGGAGCGGGACGGGCGGGAGATCATCGCCCGCTACCCCGACAGCCGCTCCGCGCTGCTGCCCCTGCTGCACCTCGTGCAGTCGGAGGACGGCCACGTCACCCGCACCGGACAGCGATTCTGCGCCGAGATGCTGGAGTTGACCACGGCAGAGGTCAACGCCGTGGTGACCTTCTACTCCATGTACCGCCGCAAGCCCTCCGGCGAATACCAGGTGGGCGTCTGCACGAACACGCTCTGCGCGGTGATGGGCGGCGACGCCATCTTCGACGACCTCAAGCAGCACCTCGGCGTGGGCAACAACGAGACCACCGACGACGGCAAGGTCACCCTCGAGCACATCGAGTGCAACGCCGCCTGCGACTACGCGCCCGTCGTGATGGTCAACTGGGAGTTCTTCGACAACCAGACGCCCGAATCGGCGCGGCAGCTCGTCGACGGACTGCGCGCCGGACAAGAGGTCTCCCCGACGCGCGGCGCACCGCTGTGCACCTTCAAGGAGACCTCGCGCATCCTCGCCGGCTTCCCCGACCTGCGCCCCGGCGCGGTCGAGGCGACCGGCGGCGGCGGCGACCCCTCGCTGGCCGGGCTGCGGCTCGCCAGGGGTGAGGCACCGCCCGGGCGGCTCGCCCACCCGCGCGGTCCCGCGGGTCCCGCCGAACAGCCGGTGCCGCTCCCGGGTGAGGAAGCCCCCGAGAGCCACCCCAGTTCGCACGACCTGCCCCAGTCGACAGCCGCGTCCGACCCGGCCAACCCGTCCGGCCGCCCGCCGAAGCCGGCGCCGGGGGAGGAGAGCGAGTGATGGCGACGGAATCCCCGGAGAAGCTGCTCACCCCAGTCCTCTCCGCGTACTGGGACGAGCCCGAGGCGTGGACGCTGGATACCTACAAGCGGCGCCACGACGGATACGAGGGGCTGGCAAAGGCACTCGCCATGCCGCCGGACGACGTCATCGCGTACGTGAAGGACGCCGGGCTGCGCGGACGTGGCGGCGCCGGCTTCCCGACCGGCATGAAGTGGCAGTTCATCCCGCAGGGCGACGGCAAGCCGCACTACCTCGTCGTCAACGCCGACGAGTCGGAGCCGGGCACCTGCAAGGACATCCCGCTGCTCTACGCCAACCCGCACTCCCTCATCGAGGGCATCGTGATCGCCTGCCACGCGATCCGCTCCTCGCACGCCTTCATCTATCTGCGCGGCGAGGTCGTGCCCGTACTGCGGCGTCTGCACCTGGCCGTACGCGAGGCGTACGAGGCCGGTCTCCTCGGCAGGAACGCCCTGGGCGAGGGCAAGCACCTGGAACTGACCGTGCACGCGGGCGCGGGCGCGTACATCTGCGGTGAGGAGACCGCGCTGCTCGACTCCCTGGAGGGACGGCGCGGGCAGCCCCGGCTGCGGCCCCCCTTCCCCGCAGTCGCGGGTCTGTACGCGTGCCCCACCGTCGTGAACAACGTCGAGTCCATCGCCTCGGTGCCCGCCCTGATGAACAGGGGCAAGGAGTGGTTCCGTTCGATGGGCAGCGAGAAGTCCCCGGGCTTCACGCTCTATTCGCTCAGCGGGCACGTCGCCAACCCCGGCCAGTACGAGGCCCCGCTCGGCATCACGCTGCGGGAGCTGCTGGAGGTGAGCGGCGGCATGCGCCCCGGCCACCGGCTGAAGTTCTGGACGCCGGGCGGCTCCTCGACGCCGATGCTCACCGACGAGCACCTCGACGTCCCCCTGGACTACGAGGGCGTCGGCGCGGCCGGCTCCATGCTCGGCACCAAGGCGCTCCAGTGCTTCGACGAGACGACCTGTGTCGTACGGGCCGTCACGCGCTGGACCGAGTTCTACGCCCACGAGTCCTGCGGCAAGTGCACGCCCTGCCGTGAAGGCACGTACTGGCTCGTGCAGTTGCTGCGCGACTTCGAGGCGGGCAAGGCGACGAAGGCCGACATCGACAAGATCGACGACATCGCCGACAACATCAACGGCAAGTCCTTCTGCGCGCTGGGCGACGGCGCCGCCTCACCGATCTTCTCCTCGCTGAAGTACTTCCGCGACGAGTACGAGCAGCATCTCGACGGGCGCGGCTGCCCCTTCGACCCCGCGAAGTCGACCATCTGGGCCGACAACCAGACGCCAGCTCACCCGGAGGTGAACGCGTGACAGTCACCACAGACGCAAAGACCTCCTCCGGGGGCGAGGGAAAGCCGCCCGAGGACCTGGTCTCGCTGACCATCGACGGAGCCGAGATCTCCGTCCCCAAGGGGACGCTGGTCATCCGCGCCGCCGAGGAGCTCGGCATCGAGATCCCGCGCTTCTGCGACCACCCGCTCCTCGACCCTGTCGGCGCCTGCCGCCAGTGCATCGTCGAGGTCGAGGGCCAGCGCAAGCCGATGGCGTCCTGCACCATCACCTGCACCGACGGCATGGTCGTCAAGACCCAGCTGTCCTCGCCCGTCGCGGAGAAGGCACAGCGCGGTGTGATGGAGCTGCTGCTCATCAACCACCCGCTGGACTGTCCCGTCTGCGACAAGGGCGGCGAATGCCCCCTGCAGAACCAGGCGATGTCGACCGGCTCGGCCGACTCCCGGTTCGAGGGCGCCAAGCGCACCTTCGCCAAGCCGGTGCCGATCTCCACGCAGGTGCTGCTGGACCGCGAGCGGTGCGTGCTGTGCGCGCGCTGCACGCGCTTCTCCAACCAGATCGCGGGCGACCCGATGATCGAGATGCTGGAGCGCGGTGCGCTTCAGCAGATCGGTACGGGCGAGGACGAGCCGTTCCAGTCGTACTTCTCCGGCAACACCATCCAGATCTGCCCGGTGGGGGCGCTCACTTCGGCGGCGTACCGCTTCCGCTCGCGCCCCTTCGACCTGGTCTCCTCGCCGTCCGTCTGCGAGCACTGCTCGGGCGGCTGCGCGACCCGTACGGACCACCGGCGGGGCAAGGTCATGCGGCGGCTGGCCGCCAACGACCCTGAGGTCAACGAGGAGTGGCTCTGCGACAAGGGCCGCTTCGGCTTCCGCTACGCGCAGCGCCCCGACCGTCTCACCACGCCCCTGGTGCGCGGTGACGACGGCGAACTGGCCCCCGCGAGCTGGCCGGAGGCGCTGGAGGCCGCGGCCCGCGGCCTGTCCGGTGCGCGCGGCCGCGCGGGTGTGCTCACCGGCGGACGCGTCACCGTCGAGGACGCCTACGCCTACGCGAAGTTCGCGCGGGTGACGCTGGGCACCAACGACATCGACTTCCGTGCGCGCGTCCACTCCGCCGAGGAGGCCGCCTTCCTCGCCGCTCACGTGGCAGGACACGGACGGGACTTGGACGGGGCAGGGCTCACCAACAGCGCGCTGGAGGCGGCGCCCGCCGTCCTGCTCGCCGGCTTCGAGGCCGAGGAGGAGGCGCCCGGCGTCTTCCTGCGGCTGCGCAAGGCCATGCGCAAGCACGGCCAGCGCACCTTCTCCCTCGCCTCGCACGCGACCCGCGGTCTGCAGAAGGCCGGCGGCACGCTGCTGCCCGCGGCGCCCGGCACGGAGACCGAGTGGCTGGACGCGCTGTCCGGCCGCGTCGGGCTCGAGGCCGCCGGGGAGTCGGCGGCCGACGCGCTGCGCACCGAGGGTTCGGTGATCGTCGTCGGTGAGCGGCTCGCGTCCGTACCGGGCGCGCTGACCGCTGCCGTACGTGCGAGCGTCGCGACCGGCGCCCGGCTGGTGTGGATCCCGCGCAGGGCCGGTGAGCGCGGCGCCGTCGAGGTCGGTGCGCTGCCGACGCTGCTGCCCGGGGCCCGCCCCGCGGCGGACGCACGCGCCCGCGACGAGGTCGCGCGGATCTGGGGCGTGGCCGAACTGCCCGGCGCAACGGGCCGGGACACGTCCGGCATCATCGACGCCGCCGTCGACGGCGAGCTGGCGGCGCTGGTGGTCGGCGGTGTCGAACTCGCCGACCTGCCCGACCCGGCACGGGCCGCACAGGCGCTGGACGAGGTCGGGTTCGTCGTCAGCCTCGAAATGCGCCCCAGCGAGGTCACCGACCGGGCGGATGTCGTCCTTCCGGTCTCCGCCGTCGTGGAGAAGTCCGGCACCTTCCTCAACTGGGAAGGCAGGGCACGCCCGTTCGAGGCGTCGCTCAAGGCGGACCAGATGACCCGCCGCCACGTACAGCCCGACGCACGGGTGCTGCACATGCTCGCGGACGCCCTCGACACACACCTGGGACTTCCGGACGTACGCACCATCCGCTCCGAGATCGACAGGCTCGGCCAGTGGGAGCCGAACGGCTCCTCGCCCGCCGCCCCCGCGGACTCCCGCACCGCGGCCACCTCGACGCCGCAGGCCGGCAAGGGCGAGGCAGTGCTCGCAGGGCACCGGCTGCTGCTCGACAAGGGCCGGCTGCAGGACGGCGACGAGGCGCTGGCCGGCACCCGGCATCCCGCGGTCGCCCGGCTCTCCCGCGCCACGGCGGCCGAGGCCGGCGTGGCCGAAGGCGACATGGTGTCCGTCTCCGGGCCGCTCGGCGGCATCCAACTCCCGCTCCAGATCACGCAGATGCCCGACCGCGTCGTCTGGGTGCCGCTGAACTCCGCCGGCGGCGGCGTACAGGCGGACACGGGAGCGCTCCCCGGCGAACTCGTGCGCATCGCGGCCGTCGCCGGCTCGCGCAACCGTGCCGCACAAGAGGAGGTGGGCGCGTGAGCGCGCTCGGACACGTTCAGCAGACCCGCACCGAGGAGGTGACCGCGTGACCGGCTCCACCTTCCTCGCCGAAGAGGACCTCTCGATGTTCGGCCAGGACCCGTTCTGGCTGATCGCGCTCAAGGCGGTCTTCTGCTTCGCCTTCCTGATGGTGACCGTGCTGATCTCCATCGTCATGGAGCGCAAGGTCGTCGGCTGGATGCAGCTGCGCGTCGGCCCCAACCGGCACGGCCCGTGGGGCATGCTCCAGTCGCTCGCCGACGGCATCAAGCTGATGCTCAAGGAAGACGTCGTCGTCAAGGGCGCCGACAAGTTCGTCTATCTGCTCGCCCCGATCCTCGGTGCCATCCCGGCGTTCATGGCGATCGCGGTCATCCCTTTCGGGCCTCCGGGCAACGAGGTCTCCATCTTCGGCACCCGTACCGCGATGCAGCTCACCGACCTTCCGGTGGCGGCTCTCTACATCCTCGCCACGGCTTCCATCTCCGCCTACGGCGTGGTGCTCGCGGGCTGGTCCTCGAACTCGACCTACCCGCTGCTCGGCGCGGTGCGCGCCACGGCGCAGATCATCAGTTACGAGATCGCGATGGGGCTCAGCTTCGCCGCCGTCTTCCTCTACTCCGGCTCCATGTCGACGTCGGCGATCGTCGATGCGCAGCAGGACACCTGGTTCGTGGCTCTGCTGCCGGTGTCGTTCCTGATCTACATGGTGTCGATGGTCGGCGAGGCACACCGCGCGCCCTTCGACATGCCGGAGTCCGAGGGTGACCTGGTCGCCGGCTACCAGACCGAGTACTCGTCGATCAAGTTCGCGCTGTTCATGCTCGCCGAGTACGTCCACATCGTCACGCTCTCCGCTCTCGCCGCGACCCTGTTCCTGGGCGGCTGGCGGGCACCGGCGCCGATCTCGACGTACTGGGAAGGCGCCAACCACGGCTGGTGGCCGCTGCTTTGGTTCTTCCTCAAGGTGTGCGCGCTGATCTTCTTCTTCGTCTGGATCCGCGGCACGCTCCCGCGTGTGCGCTACGACCAGTTCATGAAGCTGGGCTGGAAGGTCCTCATCCCCATCTCGCTGGTCTGGCTGATGCTCGTCGCCACCATCAGGGCGATGCGCAACGAGGGTTACGACTTCGCGGGCATCGTCTACTGGGTCGCCGGCGCGGCACTCGCGATCCTGCTGATCTCCTACGTCGTGGACATGTTCCGCGGGCGCAAGGAGGAACTGGAGGAAGAGGCCGCCAGGCAGAAGGCGGCCTCCGAGGTCTTCGACCCCATGGCGGGCGGATATCCCGTACCGCCGCTGCCCGGACAGACCCTGCCGCCCGTCCCACGCCGCCGCTCGCGCCAGGACCACGCCCTGGTCGGGGCGGGCAAGGCCGACGAGACCGGTGAGGCCGCGGAGAACAATGACGGAAAGGAGGCCGACGGTGCCTGACAGCGAACCCCTGGGGGCGGGCCCCTACAACCCCGTGGCCGGATTCGGCTTGACCTTCAAGGACATGTTCAAGAAGCGTCTGACCGAGCAGTACCCCGAGTACAAGAAGCCCACGGCACCGCGCTTCCACGGCCGCCACCAGCTCAACCGGCACCCCGACGGGCTGGAGAAGTGCATCGGCTGCGAGCTGTGCGCCTGGGCCTGTCCCGCGGACGCCATCTACGTGGAGGGCGCGGACAACACCGACGAGGAGCGCTACTCGCCGGGTGAGCGCTACGGCCGCGTCTACCAGATCAACTACCTGCGCTGCATCCTGTGCGGGCTGTGTGTCGAGGCGTGCCCGACACGGGCCCTGACGATGACGAACGAGTACG
This sequence comes from Streptomyces sp., assembly GCA_035556995.1. Lineage (GTDB taxonomy): Bacteria > Actinomycetota > Actinomycetes > Streptomycetales > Streptomycetaceae > Streptomyces. The sequence goes on along the minus strand of DATMEI010000628.1, from coordinate 1,147 downwards.
AACTCGCCGACTCCTCCCGCGAGTCGCTCATCTACACCAAGAAGGAACTGCTCGCGGGTCTCGAAGAGGGCATGGTCGACTCCCCGCACGCCATCCACCCCGGCATGACGGAGAAGGACTACTACCGCGGCCTGGTCACCGAGGCCCCCGCCGGCACGGACGTACAGACCGTCACCGACACCGGCGACCCGCAGGAATCGGCCAGGGACTTCGGGTCGACGGAGCCGGCCTCCCAGCCCCTCGTCACCGACGCCCCCGAGGCACACGGCGGCGGCGTCGACCCCTCCGCACAGGACGCCCCCGACGAGGACACCGGCAAGCAGGGCACCGCAGCCAGGGCAGCGGGCAACCGCTCCGGCAACGACTCGAGGGAGGGACGGTGAGCATGTCCTTGTCGTCCCCGGCCTCCTCACTACCGGGCGACGCCCTCACCCTCGCCGCCACCTCCACCTCCGGTGGTGAAGCGGTCAGCTTCTGGGTGCTGGGCACCATCGCCGTGATGGGCGCGCTGGGCACCGTACTGCTGCGCAAGGCCGTGCACTCCGCACTGTGCCTGGCGGGCACGATGGTCATCCTCGCGCTCTTCTATCTCGCCAACGGCGCCTACTTCCTGGGCATCGTGCAGATCGTCGTCTACACGGGCGCGGTCATGATGCTCTTCCTCTTCGTGCTGATGCTGGTGGGCGTCAGCGCCGCCGACTCGCTCAAGGAGACGCTCAAGGGCCAGCGCTGGCTCGCGCTGGGCTGCGGCCTCGGACTGGGCATCATGCTCATCGCCGGGCTCGGGCAGGCATCGGTGAGCTCCTTCACCGGGCTCGCCGCCGCCAACTCCGAGGGGAACGTACCGGCCCTGGCCGCGCAGCTGTTCACCAAGTACGTCGTCGCCTTCGAGGTGGTGGGCGCGCTGCTCACCGTGGCAGCGGTCGGCGCGACGCTGCTGACGCACCGCGAGCGCATCGAGAAGTCCAAGTCGCAGCGCGAGCAGGCCGAGGAGCGTGTCAAGGGCGGCACGCAGCTGCCGCCGCTGCCCGCACCCGGCGTGTACGCGCGGCACAACGCCGTCGACCGTCCCGGCCTGCTGCCTGACGGCACCCCCTCCGACCTGACCGTCAGCGCGACGCTGCTCAGCCGCGGCCAGGTCCGCGAG
>DATMEI010000627.1:0-6364 GCA_035556995.1 Streptomyces sp. | reverse complement strand
GTGAGTCGAATGCGGCGGCACGCTCGTCGAAGTAGCCGGGGGCCTTGAGCGTACGGCAGTTGGTGCCGTCACCCATCACGAGAAGAGCCACCCGTTCGGCACTGCCGGCCAGTTGACCGCCGACGTCCTCGCAGCGCTCCCGGCTCAGCGGTTCTCCGACGCCGAGTCCCTCGACGGGTGCGGCCGTCCAGTCCGTACGCGTCAGGAGCCACGCCCCGACCGTCAGGGACGAGGGGAGCGGGTGGGCGTCGGGGGCGTCGCCCTTGCCGAGGGAGACCTCCAGATCAACCCCGTAGCCCCGGAGGGATCCGCGTGCGCCCTGCGGGTGCGTACCGCGGGCGGGCGGCTCCGCGGGGCCGATGACGACGAGCCGGTCGGGGCGGGCGTCGGTGAGACGTCTGAGCGCGTCGTCGCATGCGGCGCGAGCGGCGTCCATCTCGTGAGCCGCCCCTCCTGCGACCTCGGGAACGAGCAACGGCGGACAGGGGCATACGGCTGCGGCGACAAGCATGGCGGGCAGCTTAACGCCGCAAGTCGCTCTGTGTAACCGTGCGATCAGGACTCGGAGTGCGCCCGCTCGGATTCCGCTTCGCGTTCCGCCCAGGGTGCTTCAGCGCTTGTGCGCAGCGCTGTCGTAGACGACCTCCGCCATGGAGAGCGTCAGCGGTCCCGTTCTCAGCAGACGCTGCAGCCGCCCGCATCGCCCGCGTCGGCAGGCAGCGGTTCGGGAGCGCCGACCGTCGGCAGGCCCAGCATCACGCCCTGCTGCTCCGGCGGTGCGCTCGGTGCCGCGTGCCGCGCCTCCCATGCGTCACCTGCACGGGTACGGCGCACAGAAGCCGGCGGCGACTCCGCGAGCAGGTGGTGGGGCGCCGCGTAGGTGATCTCGACGGTGACGGTGTCGCCCGGACGTACCGTCTCCTCCGGACGCGCGAAGTGCACCAGCCTGTTGTCGGGGGCGCGTCCGGACAGCCGCCTGGTGGCGTCGTCCTTGCGTCCCTCGCCCTCGGCGACCAGCAACTCCAGCGTGCGGCCGACCTGTTGCTTGTTCTCCTCCCAGGAGATCTCCTCCTGGAGGGCCACGAGCCGTTCGTACCGCTCCTGCACGACCTTCTTCGGAATCTGCCCGTCCATCTCGGCGGCGGGCGTACCGGGCCGCTTGCTGTACTGGAACGTGAACGCCTGCGCGAAGCGCGCCTCGCGCACCACGTGCAGCGTCTCCTGGAAGTCCTCCTCGGTCTCGCCGGGGAAGCCCACGATGATGTCGGTCGAGATGGCTGCTTCCGGCATCGCCGCGCGCACGTTCTCGATGATGCTGAGGAAGCGCTCCTGGCGGTATGAGCGCCGCATCGCCTTCAGAAGCCTGGACGAGCCCGACTGCAGCGGCATGTGCAGCTGCGGCATCACGTTCGGCGTCTCGGCCATCGCGGCGATCACGTCGTCCGTGAAGTCACGCGGGTGCGGTGAGGTGAAGCGGACCCGCTCCAGACCCTCGATACGGCCGCAGGCGCGCAGCAGCTTGCTGAACGCCTCACGTTCCCCGATCTCCGAGCCGTAGGCGTTGACGTTCTGCCCGAGCAGGGTGATCTCGGTGACGCCCTCGGCGACCAGTGCCTCGATCTCGGCGAGGATGTCGCCGGGCCGGCGGTCCTTCTCCTTGCCGCGCAGCTGCGGAACGATGCAGAAGGTGCAGGTGTTGTTGCACCCGACGGAGACGGAGACCCACGCCGCGTACGCGCTCTCACGCCGCGTCGGCAGCGTCGAAGGGAACGCCTCCAGCGACTCGGCGACCTCGACCTGCGCCTCTTCCTGGATACGGGCACGCTCCAGCAGTACGGGCAGTTTCCCGACGTTGTGCGTGCCGAAGACGACATCGACCCAGGGGGCCTTCTTCACGATCGTCTCGCGGTCCTTCTGCGCCAGGCAGCCGCCCACGGCGATCTGCATGCCGGGACGGGAGGCCTTCTTCGGTGCGAGCTGTCCGAGGTTGCCGTACAGCCGGTTGTCCGCGTTCTCCCGCACCGCGCAGGTGTTGAAGACGACGACGTCGGCGTCGTCCGCGTCCCCGGGCGCCCGTACGTAGCCCGCGTCCTCCAGCAGGCCCGCCATCCGCTCGCTGTCGTGGACGTTCATCTGACAACCGAACGTCCGCAGCTCATATGTCTTCGCAGTCATCTCAGTCGACCAGGGTACGCGCTCCCCCCGCCGCCCTCGCCCCTCGCTTCCAAGGCCACCGAATGGCACGATCACGCCATGTTCAGCTTCCGCCGCATCGCCCACGGCCTGGGCCGCAGCCGCTCGCGCCGGCTGTCCCTGCTGCGCGCGGCGGCGGCTGCGGTCGTCGTGCTCGCGCTGCTGCTGTGGTGGCTGGTACCGGGCGGCAGCTCGTCGCCCAGCGGCACGGTCTCCTTCGCCACCGGAGTGCCCACAGGCGTGTACGACCGCTACGGCAGCCTCCTCGACGAACGGCTGCACCGCGAGATGCCCGACGTCGATCTGCGGCTGCTGCCCAGCCAGGGCTCCGTGCAGAACCTCGACATGCTCTCCTCCGGCAAGGCATCCTTCACCATCGCGGCGGCGGACGCAGTGGCCACGTACCGCGACGACAAGGAGCCGGGCGCGGACCGTCTGCGTGCGTGTGCACGGCTGTACGACGACTACATGCAGCTCGTCGTCCCCGCGGGTTCGGGCGTGCGCAGCGCGAAGGACCTGAAGGGGCTGCGTGTGGGGGTCGGCCAGAAACGGTCGGGCGTGAACCTCATCGCGGGCAGGCTGCTGCGGGCTGCCGGACTGGACATCGACAAGGACGTACGTCCGGTACGCGCGGGCATCGACCGCATGCCGGACATGCTGGAGGAGGGCAAGCTGGACGCCTTCTTCTGGTCGGGCGGACTGCCGACGGGCGCGATCGAGGGCCTCGCTGCGAAGACCAACATCCAGCTCGTCCAGCTCGGCGACCTGGTGCCGGAACTGCACGCTCTTGAGCCCGAAACGCGCCACTACCGCGCCGCGGTGATGCCGCCGGACGCCTATCCGGCCGTGCAGCAGGGCGAGCCCGTCAAGACCGTGGCTGTCGCCAACCTGCTGGTGACGACCGACCGTACGGACACGGCCCTGACGGAGGGCATGACGCGCGCAGTGCTCAACAGCCGGGACCAGATCGGCGAGAAGGTGCACGCGGCCCAGAAGGTCGACCTGCGTACGGCGATCTACACGGCTCCGCTGCCCCTGCACAGCGGCGCCCGGCGCTACTACAGGTCGGTCAAGCCGTAGGCGGCGCCCGCAGGTTGAACGGTTCGTGGACGGCTGTCGACAAGCCGTGAAACTCCTGTTACCCGCAAGTGTCCAACCGTTCCTGAACGTTGGGTGTCTCACCGTGTGCAGACATGACCACTCGTGCATCACGGATCGGGAAGGGACACGCATGCGGAGACACATCCTGCCGCTGGGGAGCGTGGCGGCGGTGGCGACAGTCGTCGCCCTGACGGGCGCATCCTCGTTCACCGCGACGGCAAGTTCCGGCACGTCGAAGACCCTCGCACAGGGCGCGTACGCCGAGGCAGCAGCCGCGGGCAAGCCCGCCGACGTCGACGGCGACGGCTACGAGGACTTGACCACCGGTGCGCCCGAAGCGACCGTCAAGGGTCACGTCAAGGCCGGCTACGGGGCGCTGACCTTCGGCTCCAAGTCCGGTATGAGCGTGGGCCGTCACCAGGGATTCACCCAGTCCCGCCCAGGTGTGCCCGGCACGCCCGAGGCGGGCGACAAGTTCGGCTCGTCGATCGCGACGGGCGACATGGACGGCGACGGCTACGCCGATCTCGTTGTCGGCGCAAGCGGCGAGGCCATCGGCGACGTCGAGGGCGCAGGGTCGGTGACGATCATCTTCGGCTCCTCAACCGGACTGTCCAGCAAGGCGATCGCCTTCCACGCGCCGACCGTCACGGCACGGGAGGGCTTCGGACGACGGCTGAGCCTGGGCGACTTCAACAACGACGGGCTACAGGACCTCGCCACGGTCGAGGGGGCGAAGATCGACGTCGTCCACGGTGCCAAGAACCTGCGGTCCACCCCGAGTCCGAAGATCACCAGCCACACTCCGCCCGGTGGCGGCGCTGGCACCGGCCGCTTCTCCGCAGGCGACGTCGACGGCGACGGCTACACGGACCTCGTCACCGTCGCCTACTTCGACGACCCGGCCGACGAGGGCACCCTCGGCGTCCTGCGCGGCTCCAAGAGCGGACTCAAGGGCACTCTGGGCAAGAACATCGGCCTCCCCTTCGCGGACTACAACGCGGTCGTGGGCGACGTGAACGGCGACGACAAGGACGACGTCGTCATCGACACCGGCTTCTCCGACGGCCCCGACGACCACAAACTCCGCACCTTCCCCGGCACCGCGAGCGGGCTGGACGCGGCAGGTGCGGAGCCCTGGAAGGGCAAGCCGCAGAGCGGCACCGCCGAAGAGCTGGCCGACATGGACGGCGACGGCTTCGAAGACCTCCTGATCGCCGATACCTCTGCCCCGGACAGCGACGGCTTCAACAACGCCGGCGCCCTCTCCGTCCTGCGCGGCAGCGACAACTGGCTCACCGGATCCGGCGCCCAGAACCTCTCGCTGGACACCAAGGGCGTCGCCGGAGTCGCCGAAGCGAACGACCTGTTCGGTTCCGCTCTCGCACCTGCAGACTTCAACGGCGACGGCGCAGCGGACTTGGCAGTGGGTGCCCAGGGGAAGTGGCTCGGTACCGGTGCCGTCAGCACCGTCTACGGCAGCGGGGAAGGGCTCACCGGCGACGGCTCGATCCTCTTCGGGCCCGACTCGTTCGACTATCCGTCGGTCAAGTCGCGCTTCGGCGCCGCCCTTTCAGTGCGACCGGGTTCCTGAGCCCGTACGCGGCAGAGTCACGGCGTCCCTGCGTCCCCGCCCGTTCCGGCGGGCGGGGAAGCCCGGGGCGTGGGCGCCAGGGCGTGGGCGCACGACCGGCCCGGCCATAGACCTACGACAAGGAAGGCAACGAGTCGAAGCGGAAGACCCACCGCTGACCCGTCCCGGAGACGGCACGGAGGCCTGGATTCCGGGCAGCCGCCACCCTTGGTGATCAGGCGTCCGCGATCGCCGCGCCCGCCGCATCACGCAGGTCACCTGTTCTTCGCGGTCTTCCACAGTCGCACCTTGCCGTCGTCGGCCGCGGTTGCGAGAAGCCGGCCCTCCGGACTGAAGGCCAGGTTCTGCACTTCCGACTTGTTCCCCGTCAGGACGGCGCGTGGTTCGCCGTCGGCCAGATCCCACAGCCGCACCTCACGCCAGTGAGAGGTGGCGAGTGTCTTGCCGTCCGGGCTGGACACCACGTCGTCGGTCGAGGTGAACGCCCCGGCGGCGCTGAGGGGGGTTCCCTCGAGGCCGCCGGCCACATCCCACCGTCTCACCTTGTCTTCCGTGCCGACGGTGACCAGGGCCTCGCCTTCCTGAATGAACGCCACACCCGTGACGTCTTCGGGGTGGTTGAAGGTGCGGCGTGCTTTGCGGTCGGCCACGTCCCACAGTTTCGCCGTGTGCTCAGTACTTCCGGCGGGTTCGTAACCTGCGGAGGCCACCGTCCGGCCGTCCGGGCTGAAGACGACGTTCGACACCGGCAGGCCGTGGTCAAGGGTGGCGAGTTCGCGGTCCTTGCGGCTGCCGGCGTCCCACAGCCGCACCTTGCCGTCCTCGCTGCCGGTGGCGAGCAGCTTGCTGTCCGGACTGAACGCGACGTCTCTGACCGGATGCGAGGAACTCCCGGTGAGGGTGGCGATCTGCCGAGGCCCGGCCACATCCCAAATTCCCACCGTGCCGTCACCGGCGACGGCGGCGAGCATCTTGCCGTCGGGACTGAAGGCCACACAGGAGATCCCCTGCACTTGTTCCCGGCCGTCTTGGTCGTGCTGGGTGAGGGTGGCCCGCTGTTTGCGCCCCGCTACGTCCCACAGCCGCACCATGCCCTTCTGGACACCGGCGGCGAGTGTCTTTCCGTCCGGACTGAACGCCACGTCGTGAACCGAGTCCTTGTGACTGGTGAGCGTGGTCGTGGGCTTGAGCCAGGGAGGGGAGCCCTCGCCGGCGTCCTGGTCGGGAAGGAAGAACAGCGCGACCAGGAGGCCCGTGAGAAGCAAGCTGCCGAGCACGAACCAGCCGGTTGGTACGCCCAACCTTCCCTGCGCGGGGGCGGCAAGGGCGGCGTAGGGGTTCGGGGAGTACGAACCCGCTGGGGAAGAGCTCGGTGGGTGACGCAGCGTCCCCGGAGCCGGCTCCTGCCTCGTCGGAGGCGGCGCGGGCGGTCCGACTACGTCGGGCGAGCCTGACGGGACGGTGGCAACGGGCCGA
>DATMEI010000626.1:0-5846 GCA_035556995.1 Streptomyces sp. | reverse complement strand
GAAGGCGTCCGCCACCGCCACCACCCTGGCGAACTCCGGGATCTGCGCACCGGAGAGACCGTACGGATAGCCGCTGCCGTCCAGCCGCTCGTGATGGTGCAGGATCGCGGAACGCGCTTCGCCCAGGAAGCCGATGCCGCGCACCATTTCGTGCCCGTACTCGGGGTGCAGTTCGATGACGCGCCGCTCCTCGTCGGTGAGCGGGCCCTCCTTGCGCAACAGCCTTGTGGGAACGCCCAGTTTGCCGACGTCGTGCAGGATGCCGGCGAAGCGCAGCGCCTCCGTCCTCTCCTCGTCCATCCCCAGTTCGCGTGCGATGAGCACGGACGCGCGGCCGACGCGTTCGCTGTGGCCGCGTGTGTAGCGGTCCTTGATGTCGACGGCCTGTACCAGCGCCCGGATCGTGGACTGATGGGCGCCGCGCTCCCGGTGGTACTGCGCGAACACCCAGCAGCAGATGTACATCGGCAGCAGCACGAAGACCGCCGCGACAGGTCCGTACGTGCTGCGCCACAGCACGGCCATCATGAGACCGACGAGCCCGTGCAGCAGGTGAGGTGCCACCGCGCGCGAGAACTGCCCACGCCAGGCAGCGCGCAGCGCACAGCGCTCGGCCGCGACCAGGACGGCACCGTCGAGTGCGGTGACGACCAGGCAGAAGGTGACCGCCGCGGCAGCCGCGGACGTCAGCAGGTCTGGGAATCCGGACGCGCCAGGCGTGAGTCCCGTACCGGAGGAGACGCTCGTACGGCCGGACAGCAGCATGTGCATCTGTGCCGCGGCCCAGGTGGCGAGGGCCAGTTGAGCGGCGTGCCAGCAACGTCGCGCGGCGGCATGCCGCGGCTCGACACGGCCGATCAGCGCCCCGGGCAGCGCTACGAGCGCGGCGACCGCAGGCGGCAGGAGAAACGCACCGGTGAGCAGGACGGGGAAGAACGCGCCCATGTTGCCCGGCACTTTGTGACCCGTCAGCCTCAACAGCGGGCAGCGCGGGGCGTATTCGCACATCGCGTAGAACGCGGCAAGCGGCAGCAGGACGCCCCACTCGATGCCGTCTCGCCCCGCGAGGGCGGGAGTTGCACAGCCCACGGCGGCGAAGACCGCGCATGCGATGAGCAAGCGCGCCGCCCACGGCAGCCCCGCCGCTCCCCCTGCACGCATCGTGAAACTCCTCCCCTTACCACGTTGGAAGGGGAGAATAGGACGAGCGGAGCGAGAGTGGGGCCCTCATTCACGCATTAGCTTGTACCGGAGCGGACGCTCTCACACCTTCGGGTGAGATGACACCGAATGTACGGCGGCGGCGCCCCAACTCCCATAGGGCCTATGGGAGTTGCGAGCGAGTCGGCGTCGAGGGGCTCGGGCACGGCTCGGCTCGGCTGGCCCGGTCAGGCGTACTTCTTGCGCCCTGGAGCCGGCTGCGGCGCCTGCGAGGTGGAGCGCGACGGCTCCTCGTCCTCCGCAGCCGCTGCCGGTGCCGTCCCGTCGGACAGCTCGCCGGTCGGGGGTTCGTTCCCGGCGGCCTCGGCCTCGCGGATCAGCTCGATCCGCCCCATCACCTTCGACCGAAGGTCCGAGGGAACGTCGTCGTGACCGCAGCAGCGCTTGACGAGCTTCTTGACCTCCTGCTCCAGCCCGTACTTCTCCAAGCACGGTGAGCATTCGTCGAAGTGCTCCTTGAACTTCTCGCAGTCGCTGTCGGGCATTTCCCGGTCCAGGTACTCGTACAGGTGGTCCAGTACCTCAGAGCAGTCCGTCTCGTGCGGCTCTCCGCAACTCATGAGCCTGAGCCTTTCCCGTCGTGCGACCGCGCCGCGCCTGCCGGAGCCAGACCCCGGTCACGCGCGTAGTCCTCCAGCATGCCGCGCAGCTGTCGCCGCCCGCGGTGCAGCCGGGACATGACCGTGCCGATGGGTGTCCCCATGATGTCGGCGATCTCCTTGTAGGCAAACCCCTCGACATCCGCCAGGTACACCGCGATCCGGAACTCCTCCGGGATCGCCTGGAGAGCTTCCTTCACATCGGAGTCCGGAAGGTGGTCGAGCGCCTGTGCCTCGGCCGAGCGCAGCCCCGTCGACATGTGCGACTCGGCACGCGCGAGCTGCCAGTCCTCGATGTCCTCGGCGGCACTGCGCTGGGGCTCGCGCTGCTTCTTCCGGTAGGAGTTGATGAAGGTGTTGGTCAGGATCCGGTACAGCCACGCCTTGAGATTCGTGCCTTCGCGGAACTGGTGGAATGAGGCGTACGCCTTCGCGTACATCTCCTGGACCAGGTCCTCGGCATCGGCGGGGTTCCGCGTCATGCGGAGCGCTGCCGAGTACATCTGGTCGAGGTAGTTCAGGGCGTCCCGCTCGAAGCGCGCGCTGCGCTCCGACTCGGTCTCCTGCCTGGCGTTCTCGCCGTCTTCGGTCCCGGTGACCGGACCCACCTCCTCCGATGCTTCGACGAGTCCGAACGCGGACCCGCCCGAACCGGAGAATAGACGACGTTCCGCTCCGTGCGCCGCCCGAGTCGTCGTGCCACCCGCGAGCGCGACCGTGGCCCAATCCAGGTCAACGGCCTGCGGACGCTGTGGGCATGCGACAGATCCCATGACTGGCGGCTTCCTTTCTCGAGACACTTGCGACGGTGCGAACAACACACTTCCCCCGGCGCTCATTCCCGCCCCCGGCGCCCTGGCGGCTCCCGTGTGCAGGCTCACACCCGTCAGGCGCCCGCGCCGCGCAGCCCCAGCCCCGCCATCCAGTCGCCGACCCCTTCCGTGAGCAGGGCCAGCGCCGCCTCCTGCCCGATGTCCGCGCGCTTCGGGACCGAGAAGGAGTGATCGCCGTACGGCACCTCCACGATGCGGGTGCCCTCCGGGAACTCCCCGGGACGTCCGAACGGATCCCGGCCGCCCTGCACCACGAGCGCCGGCAGTCCCGCCCCGGTCAGCTCCTCGGCGCGGGATTTCTCCGGCTTCCCGGGAGGGTGCAGCGGGAAGGACAGCGCGAGCACCGCGTGCGCGTCCAGCTCCCTGCCCGTACGGCAGGCGACCCGGGCGCCCGCGCTGCGCCCGCCCGCGACAACGGGCAGTCCGGGTGCGCACAGCGCGGGCCACAGCGCTCTCCAGGCCGCATCGAGGGTCTTCGGCGCCGGGGCGACCTTCTTCCCCGCCACCCGCCACGGCTGCTCGACCAGCGCGACCGACACCCCGGCGGGTGGCAGCGCACGGGCGAGCGCCTGCAGGTCCCGCGCCTCGATTCCACCGCCCGCACCGTGTCCCAACGCGAGCACCGCGTACGCGGTGCCGGCGGTGTACCAGGTGATACGGGCTTCGCCTGCCGGTGTCCCGACGATCTCACTCATGGGTGCCATCCTGCCGTTCCCCCTGGCAGCGGTCCCCATGCGGAGCCTCAGATCCACGCACGCGCCGGTCAGAACAGCGTGCCGACTTCCGGTCCGGTCAGCTCGTCGACCAGCTCGGGCCCGTTGTTCCGTACGTTGCTGACATCTGTGGAGACCGGATAGGCGCGCATCAGCCCGGGTGGCGGCGGCGTCAGCAGTTCCCGCAACTGCTCCTGTGGCGTGCGAGCGGGATTCAGCCAGGCGTTCCAGCGCTCCGGCAACAGCATCAGCGGCATACGGGGGTGGATCTCCGCCAGCGACTTCGGTCCGTCCTCGCCGCTCGGTCCCGCCAGCGGCGCGGTCTCCGCCTCTGTCGTGACCACAGTGCACGTCGTCCACCAGGCCCGCGGGTGGTCGTCCGGGAGTGTGCTGTCCCGCCAGAACTCGTACAGTCCGGCCATCGCCATCACCGAGCCGTCCTCCGGTGACACGAAGTACGGCTGCTTGCGCGGCCTCTTCCTCTTCCCTTCCTGCTCCAGCTGGAGCTCCCCCTTCGCGGTCATCCATTCGAAATAGCCGTCGGCGGGGATCAGGCACCGCCGCGTGGCGAAGGGGCGCCGGAAAGCGGGCTTCTCGTGCACCGTCTCCGCCCTCGCGTTGATCATCTTCGCGCCCAGGTCAGGGGACTGCGCCCACGCCGGTACGAGCCCCCATGTCAGCTGCCGCAGCTGACGCACAGGACGCGTGTCGTCCGTGCCCCTCACGGGGCGGTCGAGCACTGCGTACACCTGCTTGGTGGGGGCTACGTTCCAGTCGGGCGCCAGTGCCTCCCGGGCGTCCCATTTCTCTACGCCGAAGAGCGCGACCAGGTCGTCGGGTCTCCGGCTTGCTGCATACCTTCCGCACATAAGTGCCACACTGCCACGGCACTGATACGGAGCGCTGTGCGTTCACGGAGAACCACGTTCCGTTCATGGACAAGCTGTAACAAGTGCCGTGCGGGGCGCACCGCGGGGGCCGGGGAGGACAAGGAAGTACATGGACACCACGAGCATCGCCGGTCTGTGGGACCGGGTCTTCGGCACACAGCCGGACCCGAACCAGTGGCTGGTTCTCATCACCGCTCTCATAGCCCTGGGCGCCGTGCTCCCGCACGGCGTGTGGCGCGTCTCACGCAACGCGGTCACCATCGCCCACGAGGGCGGCCACGGACTGGTCGCGCTGCTGTCCGGCCGTCAACTCGCAGGCATACGCCTGCACTCGGACACCTCCGGACTGACCCTCTCCCGCGGCAAGCCCACCGGCATCGGCATGGTGCTCACCGCCGCCGCCGGCTACACCGCACCTTCCCTGCTCGGTCTCGGCGGCGCCTGGCTGCTGGCCGCGAACCACATCACGCTCCTGCTGTGGAGCGCCACCGCACTGCTGCTGGCCATGCTGCTGATGATCCGCAACGCCTACGGCGTGCTGACCGTCTTCCTCGCAGGCGGCACGTTCGTGCTGGTCTCCTGGCTCACCGAGCCGGAGGTGCAGGCGGCCTTCGCCTACGGCGTCGTGTGGTTCCTGCTGCTGGGAGGTGTACGCCCTGTCTTCGAGGTCCAGGGCAAACGCCGCCGCGGCGGCGCACCGGACTCGGACGCCGACCAGCTCTCCCGGCTCACGCGCGTCCCCGCGATGGCCTGGCTGGCGCTCTTCCACGTGGTGACGCTCTGCTCGCTGACCGGCGGCGGCCGGTGGCTGCTCGGCCTGTGATCCATCCCGTACGGGCAGCGCCGCCGGAGACGGCACAGCCCGTCGCCCGTGCTGTTTCAGGGCTTTCGGCCCGGACAGGCGAGCTGCCCGAACGACTAAAGTGAACCTTATGACCGAGCACTCCACCTCCGCCGCTCTCTGGCCCGCGCCGGCCGCGTCCGCACCGGTCGACGCGAGGGTCGCCGTGCCAGGGTCCAAGTCGGTCACCAACCGCGCTCTCGTACTGGCCGCCCTGTCGGCCGACCCGGGCTGGCTGCGCCGCCCGCTGCGCTCGCGGGACACCTTGCTGATGGCGGAAGCGATGCGCGCGCTGGGCGTGCACGTGGAGGAGGGCGTCGGCGCGGACGGCACGGGAGAGTTCTGGCGCGTCATCCCGGCCGGACTGCACGGACCGGCCACCGTCGACGTCGGCAACGCCGGCACCGTGATGCGCTTCCTTCCGCCCGTCGCCACGCTGACGGACGGGCCCGTCAGGTTCGAGGGCGACCCACGCTCGTACGAACGTCCGCTGCACGGTGTCATCGACGCCCTGCGCTCCCTCGGTGCGCGCATCGACGACGACAAGCGCGGACGTCTGCCGATGACCGTGCACGGCAGCGGCTCGCTCGCGGGCGGCAGGGTCGAGATCGACGCCTCCTCCTCCAGCCAGTTCGTCAGTGCCCTGCTGCTGTCCGGACCGCGCTTCAACCAGGGCGTCGAAGTGCGTCACGTCGGCGGCGTCCTGCCGTCCGCGCCGCACATCCGGATGACCATCGACATGCTCCGCA
>DATMEI010000625.1:0-4613 GCA_035556995.1 Streptomyces sp. | reverse complement strand
CCCAGCGCAGGAACCGGCCCGCGCCGCCGCCGGCTTCGTCCTTGCGGCCGGCGCCCGCCGCGTCCGTGCGGTCAGTGCGGTCCGCCGAGTCGGTGAGTGGCGTCGGGGCGTTCAATTCCTGCTCCTCTTCCTCAGCGCCTCGGTGGTGCGGCTGCGTACGACGCGGTCGGTGCTGATGGCCGCCAGCAGCAGCGCGCCGGTGATGGCCTGCTCCCAGAAGGGGTTGACCTTGAGCACCACGAGAGCGCTGCCGATCGTGGTGAGCAGCAGCGCGCCCAGCGCCGCGCCCCAGACGGTGCCGACGCCGCCGGTGATGGCGACGCCGCCGACGACGACGGCGCTGACGACGGTCAGCTCCCAGCCGTTCGCGGCGTCCGCGACGACCGTCCCGAAGCGCGCGAGCCACAGCGCGCCCGCGAAGCCGGCGACGGCTCCGGAGAAGGCGTACGCGGCCAGCACCCGGCGGCGGATGGGGATGCCGGCCAGCCGCGCCGCCTCCGGGTTGGAGCCGATGGCGTACAGCTCACGGCCGCTGCGGTAGGTCCTCAGGTAGTACGCCGTGGCTGCCAGCACCAGTGCGGAGATCAGCGGCAGATACGGGATGCCGAACACGCTGCCGCTGCCCAGCTCCAGCACTCCGTCGGGCACGTTGGCGGCGTTGATCTGCTGCCCGTGCGCCCAGACGTGGTCGACGCCCTGGATGACGTAGAGCATCCCGAGCGTGACCACGAGCGCGGGCACCTTGCCGAAGCTGACCAGCAGACCGCTGACCAGTCCGCACAGCACGCCCAGAGCGGTGCCCAGCAGCACGACCGTCAGGGCGCTGTGCTGTGTGCCGGAGACGAAACTCCCGCAGGCGAATGCGGTGAGACCGACGACGGAGCCGACGGACAGATCGATGTTGCGGGTGAGGACGACAACGCACTGCCCGGTGGCGAGCAGCACCAGGATCGAGGAGTTGAGCAGCAGGTCCTTCACGCCCTGGTCGTCGAGGAAGCCGGGGTTGACGAGCCACGTGCCCAGGATCAGCAGCGCCAGAGCGCCGCCGATGCTCAACTCCCGTACGCGGAAGACCATGTCGGTCAGGGAGCGGGCGGACCGTCCGGCCTCCGGCTGTGCGGCGGTGGGCTGTTGCGGCGGTTGTCCCGGCGCCGGTCCGGACGCCTGTTCCGGAACCTGTTTCAGGGGCCCGCTCATGCCGCCTCCTTGCTGCCTCGTCCGGTGGCCGCAGCCATCACCGACTCCTCGGTGGCTTCGGCGCGTGGGATCTCGGCGACGAGGCGGCCCTCGTGCATGACGAGCACGCGGTCTGCCATGCCGAGCACTTCGGGCAGGTCGGAGGAGACCATCAGGACGGCTATCCCGTCGGCGGCCAGAGCGGTGAGCAGACGGTGGACTTCCGCCTTGGTGCCGACGTCGATGCCACGCGTCGGCTCGTCGACGATGAGGACGCCCGGTTCGGTGGCGAGCCACTTGGCGAGCACGACCTTCTGCTGATTGCCGCCGGAGAGCACGCCGACGGTGTCGGAGAGCCGGCTGTATTTCAGCTGCAGCCGCACCGCCCAGTCGGCGGCACGGCCGCGCTCCAGCGTGCGGCGCACGACTCCCGCCCTGCCGAGGCGGTCCAGTCCGGTCAGTGCGATGTTGCGCTCGATGGACATCTCCATCACCAGCCCGCGCTGCCGCCGGTCCTCCGGTACGAGAGCAACTCCCGCATGCATGGCGGCAGTCGGCGAGCCCGGGCGCAGCCTCGTCCCTTCCACCTCGACCTCGCCCGCGTCGGCGCGGTCGACACCGAAGACGGCCTGGACCACTTCGCTGCGTCCTGCGCCCACCAGCCCTGCCAGCGCGACGATTTCACCGCGGCGCACCTCGAAGGAGACGTCGTGGAAGACCCCTTCGCGGGTCAGTCTGCGCACCGTCAGCGCGGACGGTCCCGGCGTGGTGTCCTGCTTGGGGTACAGCTCCTCCAGGTCGCGGCCCACCATGCGGCGTACGAGATCGTCCTCGGTGAGCTGATCCAGCGGTTCGGTGGCCACAAGCTTTCCGTCGCGAAGAGTGGTGACGCGTCCGCACAACTCGAAGATCTCGCCCAGCCGGTGGGAGATGAACAGCACAGCGGCGCCCTCGGCCCGCAGCGTGTCCACGACCGAGAAGAGCCGTGCGGTCTCCGTGCCGGTGAGCGCGGCCGTGGGCTCGTCCATGATGAGCACGCGGGCGTCGAAGGAGAGCGCCTTGGCGATCTCGACGATCTGCTGGTCGGCGATGGACAGGCCCCGTGCGGGGCGGTCCGGATCGAGGTCCACACCGAGCCGGCGCATGAGGGCGCCGGTCGCCTCCCGTACCGCGGCATGGTCGATACGGCCCAGCGGGCGGCGGGGCTGACGGCCCATGAAGATGTTCTCGGCTATCGAGAGGTCGGCGAAGAGCGTGGGCTCCTGGTAGATCACGGCGATGCCCGCGTCGCGCGCGTCGGCGGGGCCGGCGAAACCCACGCGGCGTCCGTCCAGCAGCACGGTGCCGGTGTCGGGGGTGTGCACCCCGCCGAGGATCTTGATGAGCGTGGACTTGCCCGCGCCGTTCTCACCGGCGAGCGCATGCGCCTCCCCTGCGTGCAGGGAGAGCGAAACACCTTGCAGAGCACGCACGTTGCCGAACGACTTGTTCACCTCCTCCAGCGCGAGGACCGGCGACGGTGCCGCGGTCGGTTGCGGCTGGGTCATGGTCCTGCTCCTCCTGTGGTGGCGTGCGCGTCAGGGAGTCGTCGGTGCGGGAAGTGAACGGTCGATCCGACCCGTTGAAATGAAATGATTCAACAGAGTCTTGGGGAAGCTAGCCCTCGCCCGGAAACCCGTCAAGGGGGTGTGCGGCAGGTAAGTGGCCGTAATGTCGGCTCTCTTGACGCCCCTCTGCTCGCCGCTCTACGTTCCTGGCGCTGCGCGCATTGAATCGTTTTGCCCTCAGACTCCGGCTGCCTTCCGCGGCCGTCCCAGGAGGTGCACATGATCAGCAGACGCCATCTGCTCGCCACCGCCGCCGTATCGGGCGCCGCGGTCGGCGCACCCCCCGCCCTCGCTTCCCCGGCGTACGCCGCCGGGGACGACCATGCCGGTGGCGGGCTCAGAGTCCAGACCGTCACGACGGAGTACGCCGACCGTCCGCTCGGGCTGGACTCCCCGCGTCCCCGGCTGAGTTGGACGCTCAGCGCGAACGCACCCGACCAGCTCCAGCACGCCTACCGGATCTGCGTCGCCAGCAGCCCCGGCCGGCTCACCGACCCCGACGTCTGGGACAGCGGAAAGCGCGACTCGCGTCAGTCCGTCCTCGTGCCCTACGAAGGCCCCGCGCTCGAACCCCGCACCCGCTACCACTTCTCGGTGCGGGTGTGGGGCGGCGACGGCCGTCCCTCCCCCTGGAGCGCCCCCAGCTGGTGGGAGACCGGCCTGATGGGCCGCGAAGCGTGGCGGGCCGGGTGGATCAGCCCGCCCGGGAAGCTGGTGGCGCCGCCCGGCCTGACGGGCACCTCATGGATCTGGTTCCCGGAAGGCGACCCGGCTTCCCGGGCGCCCGCCGCCACCCGCTGGTTCCGCGGCGCCGCGATGGTGACCGGCACCGTGCGCAGGGCACAGCTGGTCATCGCCGCCGACGACGGCTTCACCGCCCACCTCAACGGCACCGGCATCGCCACCCGCGAGGCGCTTGCCGTACAGAAGGCCCACAGCCGGCCCTCGCTGGTCGATGTCACCCGTGAAGTGCGCCGCGGCGCCAACGTCTTGGCCGTCTCCGCCACCAACGCCGAGGAGGGCCCCGCGGGTCTGCTGGCCCTGCTGGAGATCACCACCGACGAGGGCACCACGCGCTTCGGCACCGACGACGGCTGGAAGACCTCCGACGAGAAGCCCGACGGCGACTGGCAGGACGGCGACTTCGACGACAGCGGCTGGTCCGCCGCCCGTGAGGTGGCCGCCTGGGGTGACGGGCCCTGGGGCGAGGTGCTGCCGCAGCAGTCGCCGGCCCAGTTGCGCCGTTCCTTCCGCGTGCCCGGCAGACGCATCTCGCGCGCCCGGCTGTACGCCACCGCGCTGGGGCTCTACGAGGCGCACCTGAACGGACAGCGCGTCGGGCACGACCGGCTCACACCGGGCTGGACGGACTACCGCAAGCGCGTCGCATACCAGACCTACGACGTGACCGACGCCGTACGGACCGGCGAGAACGCGCTCGCCGTCACCCTCGCCCCGGGCTGGTACGCGGGCAACGTCGCCTGGTTCGGGCAGCAGCAGTACGGCGAGCGCCCCGCCCTGCTCACGCAGCTCGAGGTGACGTACCAGGACGGCGGCACAGACACCTTCGTCACCGACGCGCAGTGGCGCACGGCCACCGGGCCGCTGGTGACCTCCGACCTGGTGATGGGCGAGGAGTACGACGCCCGCGCGGAGACCCCCGGCTGGACGGCTCCCGGGTTCGACGACGCGGGCTGGCAGAGCGCCACAGCGGCGTCCGGCATCAGCACCGAGGTCGTGGCCATGACGGACGCGCCGACCCGGGTGATGAAGGAGGTCGAGCCGGTGAAGGTCACCGAACCGCGGCCCGGCGTCTTCCTCTTCGACCTC
>DATMEI010000624.1:0-2356 GCA_035556995.1 Streptomyces sp. | reverse complement strand
GGGTCGAAGGCGTCGCGCAGCCCGTCACCGAAGAGGTTGAAGGCCAGCGTCGCGGCGACGATGGCGAGCCCGGGGAAGACCGCCATCCAGGGTGCCGCGGCGATGTAGGGCTGCGCGCTGGAGAGCATCACACCGAGCGAGGGCTCCGGGGGCTGCACGCCGAGGCCGAGGAAGCTGAGCAGCGCCTCACCGATGATGGCTGTGGGGACGCCGACGGTCGCCTGGACCAGCAGTGCGGAGGCGGCGTTGGGGAGGATGTGGCGGGTCAGGACGACGCCGTCGCCTCCGCCGCCGGCGATGGCGGCCCCCACGTAGTCGAGGTGTTTCAGACGCAGTGTCTCCGCGCGCATCACACGGATCACCTGCGGGACGAGGGAGACGCCGATGGCGATGGTGGCGTTCAGCAGCGACGGCCCCAGTACGGCCGCGAGTCCCACCGCCAGCACCAGGAACGGGAACGCCAGCAGGGTGTCGGTGACCCTGGAGACGAGGGAGTCCGCGTACCGCCCGTAGTAACCCGCGATCAGCCCGAGCGGCACGCCCACCACGAAGGCCAGCACCACCGCCAGCACACCCACCTGCATGGACGCGCGGGCGCCGTGTATCACCCGGGACAGCTGGTCGCGGCCGAGGTCGTCGGTCCCCAGCCAGTGGCTCCAGCCGGGCGGTGCCAGTGCGGAGCCGAAGTCGGCTCGCGCCGGGTCGTACGGAGCGATGAGCGGGGCGGCGAGCGCGGTCAGGAGGAAGAGGGCGGCGATGACGGCGCCGGTGAACGCGAGCTTGTTGCGGCGCAGTTGACGCAGCAGGCTGCGCCGGCGTGGCGGTTGCGCGTCGGCGGCCTCAGCGGCCTGCGCGGCTTCTGTCACCTCAACTGCCGTACCGGCAGGGCCGGTTGTTTCCGTGGACGTGCTCACTGTGCGCCTCCCAGCCGGATGCGCGGGTCGATGACGGAGTAGAGCAGGTCGACGGCGAGATTGACGAGGATGTAGCCGCTGGCCGTGAACAGCACGACGCCCTGGACCATCGCGTAGTCGCGGGTGAAGACGGCGTCGATCATCAGCTTGCCGAAGCCCGGCAGGACGAAGATCTGTTCCGTGACGACGGCGCCCGAGATGAGATGGCCGAGCTGCAGGCCGAGGACGGTGACGACCGTGACGAGCGAATTGCGCAGCGCGTGGCCGCCGATGACCTGATGCGGTGCGAGGCCTTTGGCGCGTGCGGTGCGCACGTAGTCCGCCGACAGCGACTCCAGCATCGCCGCTCTCGTCTGACGCATCACGACGGCCGCCAGTCCGCTGCCGAGGACGATGACGGGCAGCACCATCCGCCGCAGATTCTCCAGCGGATCGTCGCCGAAGGGGACGAAGCCGGAGGCTGCGAAGACGGGCACGGCGATCGCGAAGCCGAGGATGAGCACGATGCCGAGCCAGAAGTTGGGTATCGAAAGTCCCAGCAGCGCAACCGTGTTGGCGACCCATTCGGACGGCCTGCCGCGCCGCACGGCGGCGATCACGCCCGCGCCGATGCCCACGACGATCGCCAGCAGCAGGGAGAGCAGGGCCAGTTCGAGCGTGACGGGGAGTGCGTCGAAGATGCCGTCGACCACGGGCAGTCCTGTACGGGCCGAGGTGCCGAGGTCTCCGGTGACGGCGTTCTCCACGTAACGCCCGTACTGCACGGCGATGTTCTGGTCCAGCCCGTACTGGTGGCGGATGGCGCCGAGCGCCTCGGGGGTGGTCTCCTCCCCCGCGAGCGCCCTGGCGGTGTCACCGGGCATGGCCCGCACACCGGCGAAGACGACGATGCTGACGAGGATCAGCGTCAGTGCCGACTGGCCCAGGCGGCGCAGCACATACCGGGTCATCGGACCTTCGCCTCCTTCCTTTCCCCTCGGGCTCTGCCCTGGGGAGACCCCAACCGGCTGCTGTAGCCGGCGTTCTCGACCCGTATCAGCCCGTCGCCGTAGACGCGCAGGCCTGCGATGTCCTTTGTGGCGACGACGTAGTTGCGCTGCCGGTAGAGGTAGAGCAGGGCGTACTGGTCGTTGATGGCGCCGGTGACGTCGCGGTAGATCTGCCTGCGCTCGTCCGGGTCGGCGGTGCGCCGTCCGTCCTCGATGAGCTTGTCGATGCCCTTGTCGGAGATGCCCGAGCGGTTCTCCGAGCCGAGAGTGCCGGCGAAGGCGTCGATGTTGCCTGCGGGGTCGAGCCGCCCGGACCAGCCGACCGACACGGCCTCGAAGTCGCCCTTGTCGGCGTGTTCCAGGAGGGTGGTGAACTCCGTTGGCCGCAGCCGGACTTGGAAGCCGGCGTCCTTCGCCATCGCCTGGACGACCTGGCCCAGCCGCATGTCCTCC
>DATMEI010000623.1:0-5482 GCA_035556995.1 Streptomyces sp. | reverse complement strand
CGGCATCACCGACGTCGCCGTCATCTCCACCGGGGTGGCCGTGCGCGGCCGTACGTTCGGGCAGTGCGTCGATGCCGTACGCGCACTCCGGGTGGACTGGGGCCCCGGCACCGAGGACGGCAAGTCCGACAAGGACGTGCTGCAGGAACTGAGGAAGGCCGAAATCCCGCTCGCTGTACCGAAGTTGGGTCCTTTGACGAAGACCGTCGAGGGAGACTTCACCTTCTGGTTCAACAGCAACTCCGCGCTGGAACCCAACTGCGCCGTGGCCGACGTCCGTTCGGACCGGGCCGAGATCTGGGGAGGGCTGAAGTCCCCGATCGCGGCGCAGCAGGCCATCGCCGCGAAGGTGGGCCTGCCGCAGAGCGCGGTGAAGGTCCATGTGACCGAGGGCGGGGGCTCGTTCGGCCGCAAGCTCTTCTTCGATGCCGCGCTCGAAGCCGCCGAGGCGTCGAAGAAGATGCGCAAGCCCGTCAGGCTGATGTGGCACCGCACCGACGAGTTCCGTCAGGGCCGTACCCACCCCATGTCGACGTCGCGGGTCCGCGCGAGCTACACGCTGAACAACGTCCTCACCTACGAGCAGCGCCATACGAGCGTGGGCACGGACTTCGGCCACGGACTGGGAGAGATCATCACGTCCCTGGCGGCGAAACTGCCCGTCGGCGATCTGACCTTCTCCGAGACCATCTTCACGCTCTCCCAGCAGTCGCCGTACAACTTCGGTGTGACGACCCAGCTGCTGAACGAGGTCGACAGGGGCTTCAACACCGGCAGCATGCGCAACATCTACTCGCCCAACGTCCGTTGCGCGCAGGAACTCGTCGTCGACGGGCTGGCGAAGGCGATGAAGAAGGACCCGTACGACTTCCGCCGCGAGTTCATCAAGGACGACCGCGCTCAGGCCGTACTGGAGAAGGTCGCCCAAGCGGGCGCGTGGGGACGTCAGATGCCGGAGGGCACCGCGCAGGGGATCGCCGTGCACCCCGAATACCACGGTGTCGTCGCGACGCTGGCCGAGATCGACTGCCGCCCGGAGACGAAGGACCGGGAGATGGGGGAGGCCTTCACCGGGCCGAGGGTCACCAAGGTCGTATGCGCGGTGGACGTTGGCCTCGCGGTCAATCCGCGGGGTCTGGAGGCCCAGATGATGGGCGGCATCGCGGACGGCATCGCGATGGCGCTCACCTCCAGCCTCCACCTCAAGGACGGGTACTTCCTCGAAGGCAGCTGGGACAACTACTTCTACACGCGCCAGTGGAACACCCCGCCCGAGCTGGAGATCATCGTGATGCCGACCACCACGGGAAAGCCGGGCGGCGCCGGCGAACTCGGCGTGGCCGCGGCGATGGCCGCCGTCGCCTGCGCGTACGGCCGCGCCACGGGAACGATGCCGACGGAGTTCCCCATCAACCACGGCGGCGACCTCGGCTTCGAGCCGCTGCCGACCGTCCCGCCGATCCCGCAGTCCCCGACCGACGGTCTTGACCACGCCCACTGAGGAGCACCCGTGCCCACACACACCTTCACGCTCAACGGCGAGCAGGTCACCGTCGAGGCCGAGGACGACGTGCGGCTTCTGTGGGTGCTGCGCGACCTCCTCGGAGTCACCGGACCCAAGTACGGGTGCGGCATCGAGGTCTGCAAAGCCTGCACCAGTCACATCAACGGCAAGGCGTTCAACCCCTGTTCGGTGCGGGTCGAGGACATCGCCGACGGAGACGAGATCACCACCATCGAGGGTCTGCCCGCGACGGTCGGCAAGGAACTGCACCCCATGCAGGAGGCGTGGCTGGAGCGTGACGTCGCCCAGTGCGGCTACTGCCAGCCGGGGCAGATCATGACGGCCGTCGCGAAGGTCAGGCAGGCCAAGGCCGAGGGACATGAGATCGGCGACGGCGACCTCGACGAGATCCGCAACATCTGCCGGTGCGGTACGTACAACCGCATCCGGGAGGCCATCACGGAAGGCGCCCGGAAGATGTGAGCAGGGGGCGGGGCGGGAGGGAGTCGTCGTGACCGACTACCGGCCTCTGCAAGGGACTTGGTCACCGACGGGCACAGCCCGGTGGACCGGCACCGCCCGGGGTTCCCTCAGTGGGACACCCCGGCGGTGCCGGTCCGCTCACCCCGCCAGGGGTTACGTGTACTTCTTCAACTCCCGCCGCGCCAGCGACCGTTGGTGGACCTCGTCGGGCCCGTCCGCCAGCTGGAGCGTCCGGGCTCCCGCCCACAGCTCCGCCAGCGGGAAGTCCTGGCTGACGCCGCCCGCGCCGTGCAGCTGAATCGCACGGTCGAGGATGTCCACGACCGCACGCGGTGTCGCGATCTTGATGGCCTGGATCTCGGTGTGCGCACCCTTGTTGCCGACGGTGTCCATCAGCCAGGCGGTCTTCAGCACCAGCAGCCGCAGCTGCTCGACCTGCACCCGCGCATCGGCGATCCACTCCCGAACGACGCCCTGTTCGGACAGCGGCTTTCCGAAGGCCGAACGCTGCAGCGCCCGGCGGCACATGAGCTCGATCGCACGTTCCGCCATGCCGATCAGCCGCATGCAGTGATGGATGCGGCCGGGCCCGAGCCGTGCCTGAGCGATCGCGAAGCCGCCGCCCTCCTCACCGACGAGGTTGCTCCTCGGCACCCGCGCGTCGTCGAAGACCACCTCGGCGTGACCGCCGTGGTAGTCGTCCCTGTAGCCGTAGACCGTCATCGCCCGGCGCACTTCGACACCGGGGGTGTCGCGCGGCACCAGCACCATCGACTGCTGACGGCGGCTGTCCGGGGCGTCCGGGTCGGTCTTGCCCATCACGATGAAGATCTTGCAGTCGGGGTTCATGGCCCCGGAGATGTACCACTTGCGGCCCGTGACGAGGTAGTCGTCGCCGTCCCGCCGGATACGCGTCTCGATGTTCGTCGCGTCGGAGGAGGCCACGTCCGGCTCCGTCATCGCGAACGCGGAGCGGATCTCGCCGCTGAGCAGCGGCTCCAGCCACTTCCTGCGCTGCTCCGGGTTGCCGAACTCCGTGAGCACCTCCATGTTCCCGGTGTCCGGAGCGGCACAGTTGAGTGCGGTCGGCGCCAGGCGCGGGCTGCGGCCCAGGATTTCGGCGAGCGGGGCGTACTGGAGGTTGGTGAGACCGGCTCCGTAGGTGCGGTCGGGCAGGAAGAGGTTCCACAGCCCGTGCTTGCGCGCCGTCTTCTTCAGTTCCTCCACGATCGCCGGTGTCTCCCAGGGCGAGTCCAGCTCTGCCCGCTGGGCGTCGGCGACCGCCTCGGCCGGATAGATGTGCTCGTCCATGAAGGTCTGGAGCTGCTTGCGCAGTTCCTCCGTACGGCCGTCGAATGCGAAGTCCACTGACGTCATCCCTTCCGCAGCGTGGTGAGTCCGTTGTCGATGAAGACCGGGACGAGGTCGCCAATCCGGTCGAAGCCCGGGCCGACGGTCTGGCCGAGCGTGTAGCGGTAGTGGATGCCCTCAAGGATCACCGCGAGCTTGAACCAGGCGAAGGCGGTGTACCAGTTGATGCGGGAGACATCGCGTCCGGAGCCCGCGGCATAGCGTTCGACCAGTTCGTCGGCAGGCGGGTGCCCGGGGGCCTCCGCTGTCGTACTGACCGGTGCGTCAGGGATGTTCAGGCGCTCGCTGTACATCACCAGCAGCCCGAGGTCGGTCAGCGGATCGCCGAGCGTCGACATCTCCCAGTCGAGCACCGCGGCGATCCGGTCGTCCGCCGTCGCCAGCACGTTGTCCAGACGGAAGTCGCCGTGCACGACGGTGGGTTCGGGTGAGGGCGGCAGCTGCTTGCCGAGCTGGCCGTGGAGTTCGTCGATCCCGGCCAGCTCCCGGCTGCGGGACGCCTCCAGTTGCTTGCCCCAGCGGCGCAACTGCCGCTCCAGGAAACCCTCCGGGCGTCCGAAGTCGCCCAGGCCGACGCTCTCCGGATCGACGGCGTGCAGAGCGACGAGAGTGTCGGGCAGCGCCAGCGCGAGCGCCCGCGTGCGCTCAGGGCCGAGCGGGGCCAGCTCGTCGGCCGTACGGTACGGCGTGCCCTCGACCTGCTCCATCACGTAGAACGGCGACCCGATCACGTCCGCGTCCTCGCACAGCAGCACCGTCTCCGGCACGGGCACGTCGGTTCCGCGCAGCGCCGAGATGACCCGGTACTCGCGCGCCATGTCGTGCGCGGTGGCCAGCACATGGCCCAGCGGGGGACGTCGCACGACCCAGCGGCTCTCCCCGTCGGTCACGCGGTACGTCAGGTTGGACCGGCCGCCCTGGATCACCTCGGCCCGCAGCGGCCCCCGCACCAGGCCGGGAAGTTCCCGGTCCAGATGCCCCGCGAGCCGCCCGAGATCGAGCCCGGGTGGATTCTCCTTGGTCATGCGTACGCGCTCCTCTGCGTGATGGGACGGCCTCTGCCCGGACGGGACGGACAAGCTGGGCACAGACGGACGACGAACAACGGACGGACTGCGGAAACCGACGGTGGCCCCGGTCTCCGATCATGCCGACTAGTCGGTATGGCGTCTAGGGGTGCACGGACGTCGACCGTGCCAAAAGCCCCGCATGTGACGAGCCCCACGCCGTGGGAGCCCGCACGGCCACCCCGCTCGTGCTTCTGAACCTGCCGCCGATGCCGCGTATGCCGCCCGTGCCGCCCCTGCCGCTGCACCCGCCGCTGCCCCGGCGCGGCCGCGCGGGCTCAGGCGTGGCACGCGACCGGCCTGCCGCCGTTCATCTGCTCCATGTCCGCCCACACGCTGACAATGTCCAGCGGTTCGCCGGGCGGACGTCCCTCCAGTTCGGCGTAGGCGCGGTGCACATTCGCCACCAGCCGCTCGCTCTCGGCCAGTTCCGCGAACTCGCCGAGGTCGGCTTCCTGTGCCGCCTCCAGGGGCGTACGTCC
Organism: Streptomyces sp.; assembly: GCA_035556995.1. GTDB lineage: Bacteria > Actinomycetota > Actinomycetes > Streptomycetales > Streptomycetaceae > Streptomyces. The sequence continues at coordinate 575 of DATMEI010000623.1, read as the reverse complement.
GCGGGCGTGCGCGGTGCGGGCCAGCTGCTCGACGTACCGCAGGTAGCGCTCCACGGTGTCGTAGACCTCCGCCCCCGCCAGCGGCCCGTGACCGGGTACGACGGTGCGCGCACCCAGCGCGCGCAGCCGGTCGAGCGCATGCAGCGATCCGGTCAGCGAACCCATCGGGATGAAGGGCGTGCCGCCGTGGAAGACGATGTCGCCGGTGAAGACGACGCTCTGATCCGGAAGCCAGACGATCGTGTCGCCGACGGTGTGCGCGACACCGGGGTGCAGCATTCGCACCTCGATCTCGCCGACGTACAGCGTGAGTTCGTCGCGGAAGGTCAGGGCGGGGGCGGTGACGTCGATGTCGCCGAACTCGACGTCCGGCCAGATCATGTGCAGTTGGCGTCCCGCGCGGAGCGTCTCGGTGCGGCAGGCCTCATGTCCGATGACTGTCGCTCCCGGGCTGAAGAGGGCGTTGCCGTAGGTGTGGTCCCCGTGGTGATGCGTATTGACGACCGCGGACGGTGAGTTCGCGCCGCTCGCGAGCAGCGACTCGCGCAGCCGTCGCGCGCGCAGCTCGGTCGCGG
>DATMEI010000622.1:0-6084 GCA_035556995.1 Streptomyces sp. | reverse complement strand
GCCCGTCCTGCTCCACGCGGCTGTTGATGCCGCCGGGCCGCCGCGCGAAGTCGTCGAGTACGGCGGCGTCCCGCAGGGCGGCGGTGACGGCCTCGTCGGGGATCGACGGATCCCACAGCGCGACGTTGTCGCGGACGGTGCCCTCGAAGAGGAAGACGTCCTGGTCGACGAAGGAGACCGAAGCGGCCAGCGCGCTGCGCGAGATGTCCTCCAGCCGCTGCCCGTCGATGCGGATGACGCCCTCCCACGGGCTGTACAGACCCGAAATGAGCCTGGAGACCGTCGACTTGCCGCTGCCCGATCCGCCGACGAGCGCGACCTGGCGGCCCGGCCCGACCGACAGCGAGAAGTCCGTCAGCAGCGGCTTGTCCAGGGGGCTGTAGCCGAACGTGACGTTCTCCAGCGACACATGGCCCTTCAGACGGCGCGTGCTCGCGGCCGGTGCACGCCGTGAATAGAGCGAGTCCACCGGGAAGTTCTCCACGTCCTTCAGCCTGGCCACGTCGGCGGCGAAGTCCTGGATGCGTCCGGCGACGCCGTTCAGCCGTGTGATGGGAGCGGTGAAGCGGGTCACCAGCGCCTGGAAGGCCACGAGCAGACCGATGGAGATGTGCCCCTCGACGGCCCGCATGCCGCCGATCAGCAGGATCATCGCGCTGTTGAGCGTCGCGAGCGTCGGGGCGACCACGGCCAGCGCCGCACTCGGCACACCGAGCTTCTGCTGCTCCTCGAGCGTGGTCGCGTGCTGTCCCGCCCAGCGGCGGAAGTAGCCGTTCTCGCCGCCGGTGGCCTTCATCGTCTCGATCAACTGAAGGCCGGTGTAAGAGGTGTTGGTCAGCCGGGCGGTGTCCGCGCGCAGCTTCTGGGTGCCGGTCGCGCGCAGCTTTATCACCACGCGCATCGCCACGATGTTGAGCAGCGCGATCAGCACGCCGATGAGGGTCAGCTGCGGGTCGTACGTCCACAGCAGCAGCGCGTAGAGGACGACCACCACGGCGTCCACACCGGCGGCGGCCAGGTCACGCGCGAGGGTCTCCGCGACGGTGTCGTTGGACTGCAGGCGCTGTACGAGGTCGGCCGGGCTTCGCTGGGCGAAGAACGTGACCGGCAGTCTCAGCAGATGCCGGAAGAAGCGTGCGCTGCTGAGCGTGGAGGAGATGATGCGCCCGCGCAGCAGGTTCGCCTGCTGCAACGCGGTCAGCGCGGCGGTCAGTACGACCATGGCGCCCATCGAGGCGAAGAGCACGCTCAGCAGCGACGTCTCGTTCCCGATCAGGAACATGTCGATGTACGTGCGGCTCAGTGCGGGCACCGCCGCCCCGACGGCGACGAGCAGGAGCGAGGCCAGCAGAGCGGCCAGCATCGTGCCCGTGGTGCCGCGCAGACGTGTCGGCATGGCGCTCATGAAACCGGGACGCTTGCCGCCGCGGCGGAAGTCCTCGCCCGGTTCGAAGGTGAGGACGACACCGGTGAAGCTGGTGTCGAAGTCCTCCATCGGGACGAACCGGCGCCCCTTGTCGGGGTCGTTGATGAACACGCCGCGACGTCCGAAGCGCCGTCCCATGCCGTCGTAGACGACGTAGTGGTTGAACTCCCAGAACAGGACGGCCGGCGCCGCCACCTCCGCGAGCGCCGCCGGTTCCATCTGCATGCCCTTGGCCGTCAGGCCGTAATTGCGGGCCGCCTTGAGCAGGTTGCTCGCCCGTGAGCCGTCGCGGGAGACGCCGCAGGCGATGCGCAGTTCTTCGAGGGGAACGTGACGGCCGAAGTGGCCCAGCACCATCGACAGGGCCGCGGCGCCGCACTCCACCGCCTCCATCTGCAGCACGGTGGGGCTGCGGATGGTCTTGTACTGGGGCTTCGGTATCGGCTGGGGCGACGGCTGCGTGGCCGCGCTCGTACGGCGCCTGCCGCTCTTCCCGCTCGGGCGGTGCTTTCCACGCGCCGGGGGCGGGAGTTCGTTCCGCCGCGTCCGCGTGGACTCCGACTCCTGCTGCGCCGTCACGGGAGCAGCCAGTCGACGGGACGCTGCGAGGGCTCGTGTATCGCGCCGTCGGCCATCGTCATCGAGTCCAGCTTGTACGGCGGGCCCTTCTCCGAGGACCATTCGTAACCGGACTTCGTCGACGCCGAGTCCTCCAACTGCACCATGACCGCCACCGGCTGGCCCTCCTTGGAGAACTGCTCGGCGAGCTGCCCGTTGCCGAGGAACCCGGAGATCTGCTGCCGCGTCTGGGGCGCCCTGCCGACCGCCTTCACCTTGCCGCGCAGTACGCCGTACTGCTCCGTCGGAGCCGACTGCACGGTCAGGTCGACCCGGGCTCCCGGGCGTACGGTCGCACCGTTGCTGCCCGGCACGTACAACATGGCCACCATCGGCTCGTCGTCGGTTTCGACCCGCTCGACCGTCGCCACGTCCTTGCCGGTGGTGACCACCGAACCGATCTTCGCCGTCAGCGTGGTCACCCTGCCCGGTGCCACTGTGCGCACCGCCCGGAATCCACGCTCGGTGCGGACCTTCAGCACGGGGGTGCGGGCGGGCAGCATCGTGCCCTCCTCGGCGAGGACTTCGGTGACCTGGCCGGAGACCGGGCTCTGCAGGACGTAACTGCCCTTGGCGTGCGTGAGGATGCCCGGGGCCTCCAGCTTCCCCGACACCCTGCCGGTGACGGCCCAGTAGCCCGCACCGGCCATGACGAGCACGGTCACGAGCAGCACGAGCCAGCCCTGCGGCCGTGCGAAGCGCACGGGCAGGTCGAGTTCCTCGGGGGACTGCAGCTTGGAAAACGCCTTCTGCCGGAACTGCACGGGGCTATTCCCTCAACTGCGTTCGTTGCTTTCAGGCACGACGCTTCCTCTTGACACCACGCCTCGCGGCGTCGACTTCGAATGGTGAGGCGGGCACCGGGGCCGCCGACTGGCAGTCGCTGACAAAGAGTTGAAAACCACCGGTTTCACAACTGCCGACGTACCCCGGACGCATCCGTAAGCCCCGGAACGGATAGGTTCCGGGGCTCACGTTCACCCCACTGGGATTTTGATGCACCGAACGGACAGAGCCCCGACATCATCGGACTGCCGGCTCCGCCGCTCGGTGACAGGCATCGCCTCAGAGACCGGCGAGGCCCGTGACCTGGGAGGTGTCGACACCGGTCAGGCCGGAGGCGACGCCGTTCACGGTGGCGGTGGTCTCGGAAACCGGGGCAACGGAGTCGGCGGTGCTCACGGCGGTGCCGACGACCGAACCGAGGACGCCACCGGAAACGTTGTCCAGGTCGTTGTCGGAAATCTCGCGGGTCTCAACCTGGGGCGTGAAGTCCATGACTTGGGCCTTCCTTCGCTTGCTTTGGATGTTCTCTCAATAGCATCGGCCGGCTCGGTGATAAAGCCGTCCGGCCGTAACGAGCGGTCGTCTGGAGCCCAACAACGGGAACCATTCGTTCAACTTCCGCGTCTGGGCCGATCAAAGCACGCGCAAGCGCTGCTGGGCCACTCGTTCGTGCGCCGGTTCCGCGCCGATCCGGGCACTCGACTTCGCTTACGTGTACTCGTGTCCACGAATTCGTGGCGATCTCTTCACTCGTCGCTCCGGCTGTGACGGCGTACGCAGTGCCCGAGCGTGCTGCCAAATGGACATTCCCGCATCAAGCTCACCGCACACGGGGCGGGTGAGGGGGCCTCCAGCGGGTCATGTGCCGCCCTGACGAACCAGTTGTGCAGATTCGCTGAATTCAGTTTCGAGTGACTGCACTTACTGCGGAGAGGGCCGTCTGACCTGGGCCTGCACGGCCTGCCAGGAAGGTGCCCGAGTGCAGTGACCCATGGTGACCGACAGGGTCCGTACCGAAGTCGCTGTTCATTAAGGACGCCTAAGGCGCACTACGGGCGAAATGGCTTGTTCAAATACTGAGACGGTCTTGCGGATGTGCGGAAGGTTTTACACGGAGCCCCCGGTTCGTCAACTCGCCATGGAAATGGTGGGAGCTGACAGGCGGTCGGCGACATGAAAGGGAGTCAGACGCTTCCCTCGATTCCGGATTCTCCGGCGAGCTCGTGGCCGCCCTGCGTCGGGTTGAGGCGGGTCCTGGAGGTCGGTGCGGGGTCGTGCGGGGCCGCGGTGCCGACTCCGGGAGGGGCCGCTCACGGCTGCCGGGCGGTGCGCGGAGGGCGCGTCCTCCGTCCCGTTCCGAGCGGCCGCATGGCCTGCCCAGGGCAGCGGAATCCTAGGACGGCGTTTATCTGTTTTGCGTGAGAACGTCGCAGATATCGAGAAACCGTGACGATCCATCAGCCGTTTCGTTATTGGAGTGCCAGGCTGGTCGTGGGCTTCTTCCCCCACGTTGGCAACTGAGGCCCCGGAACGCGTCCGGGGCCTCAGGCCGTTTCTACGGGGGTTTCGCCGGTTCCGGCACGTCAGGTGTACTGACGAGGTCTGCCCGTCTGCCCGTCCGCACGTTCGCGGCGGACGAAGAGTCACCGCGTGCTCGCGACAGCGATCCGGCACGCCGCGCGCACAGTTGACGTGGAGTCCCACGACATGACGCAGCCGGAGCCGCCTGGTGCGAACTGAGAGCCACCCCGTTCCCCCGCACCTGCGCACGGCACGGGCCGCGGTCTCCGCGGTCTTCTTCGTGCACGGCGCCGTGTTCGCTTCCTGGGCCGCCCGAGTCCCTGCCGTGAAAGAGGAACTCGGCCTGTCCGCAGGTGTGCTGGGCCTGGTGATGGCCGGGCCGGGCCTGGGTGCGCTTGCGGGAAGCCAGGCGGGCGGGCTGATGGTGCACCGCCTCGGCAGCCGTACGGTCAGCGCGCTGGCTCCTGTTGCGCTGAGCGTTCCACTGGGGCTCATCCCGGCTGCTCGGTCTCCGTGGACGCTCCTGGCACTGCTCGTGCTCCTCGGTGCGGCCGACGGATGCACCTCGGTGGCGATGAACGCCCAAGCGGTCCGCGTGCAGCGGCAGTACGGACGTACGTTGCTCAACTCCATGCACGCGATCCGCAGCATCGGCGCCGTCGCCGGCGGACTGGCCGGAGTCGCCACGGTCTCCCTCGGCCTGACGCTGACCGCGCAGTTCGTACTCATGGCCCTTCTCCTCGCCGTCATCTCGGCGGTGGCCGCCTCCGGGCTCCTGCCCGAGGAGCAACGGAAGGCGGAAGGCGGCGAGTTGGGAGATCGAGCTCAGGAGAATCGCGGTCGCGGTCGCGGTACGGGGCCGGGGGAGCGGCACGTGCGCGTGAAGGGCGGCCCCAGCAGGCGCGCAGTCGTCTCGCTGCTCGCGCTGATGACCTTCCTCGCCGCGCTGGTGGAGGACGCCCCGGCGTCCTGGAGCGGCGTGTACCTGCGTGACCTCGGCGCCGACGCCGCCACCGCTGCCGCCGGATACGCCGCCTTCTCCGCGGGCGAAGTCGTCACACGGCTGCTGAACGACTGGCTGGTGGACCGCCTCGGGTGGGTCCGGCTGATCCGCACGGGCACCGTGTGCTGCGCCGCCGTGCTCGCCGCAGCGCTGCTGCTCGGCCGGCCGGGGGTGGCTCTGGCGGCGCTCGTCGTCGCCGGTGCGGGGATCAGCGCGGTCTTCCCTGCCACCTTCACCGCGGCGGGCGCGCTTGCCTTCCCGGCCCTGGCGATGGGTCAGGTGGGTTTCGCCGGCAATCTGGGCTGGCTGCTGGTGCCGCCGGTCATCGGCGGGCTGGCGACCGTGGCCGGACTGCCCACCGCGCTCGGTGTGCTGGTGCTCGCGGCGCTGATCATCGCCGCGCTCGCCCCGGTCGTACGTGCCGGGTCACCGGAGCGCGTGCCTCGGCACACGGACGGGTGAGGCGGCGGCCCTGATGCCCGGGCACTTCCGGTCACAGGAGTTCTACTGACGGGCTGAGCCGGCCCGAATTCCTCGGTGCAGGCAGCTATTTGGGAGGCGGTTGTTCTGTCATGCTCATGATTCGACAGTCCGATGTACGGACCGCCTCTCCCCCCACGGAGGTATGAAATGCGTCGAAGACTCAAAGCGGGTCTTGTCGTTACGTCCGCTTCGCTCCTCGCCGTCCTCGGCTCCGCGACGACCGCCGTCGCCGACCCGGCCGACAAGC
>DATMEI010000621.1:0-5301 GCA_035556995.1 Streptomyces sp. | reverse complement strand
CCCGGCATCCCGTCAAGACGCGGCTGTCGCTGACCGGCACGCTCGTCGTGGCCCGCGACATCGCCCACGCGAAGATCGCCGAGCGGCTTGACGCCGGTGAGCCGATGCCGGCCTACCTGCGCGACCACGCGGTCTACTACGCCGGCCCGGCCAAGACCCCCGAGGGCTACGCCTCCGGCTCCTTCGGCCCGACGACGGCCGGACGCATGGACGCCTACGTCGCGCAGTTCCAGGCGGCCGGCGGCTCGAAGGTCATGCTCGCGAAGGGCAACCGCAGCCCTCAGGTCACCGAGGCGTGCGCCGCGCACGGCGGCTTCTACCTCGGCTCCATCGGCGGTCCCGCGGCGCGGCTCGCGCAGGACTGCATCAAGAAGGTGGAGGTCCTGGAGTACGAGGAGCTGGGCATGGAGGCCGTCTGGCGGATCGAGGTGGAGGACTTCCCCGCGTTCATCGTCGTCGACGACAAGGGAAACGACTTCTTCACCGACCCGGGCCCCGCGCAGCCCTTCGTGACCTCGATCCCGGTGCGCACGGAAGCGTAGAACCACACGGCTCGCGTTCATGCCCCAGCCCGCGGCGCCCCGCGTAAGTGCGGACCGCGGGACGGGGTACCCGCCGTCACCGGGAATGTCCTCGTGCCCCGGGGACGCTGCCCCGTACGGAGGTGGATTGAATGAGCGACAGCCACAGCGTGGAGCACCGGATCGAGCACGACTCCATGGGCGAGGTCCGGGTGCCCGTACACGCCAAGTGGCGGGCGCAGACCCAGCGCGCGGTGGAGAACTTTCCCATCAGCGGACAGCGCCTGGAGCGCGCCCACATCGAGGCGCTTGCCCGGATCAAGGCGGCGGCAGCCCGGGTCAACAGCGAACTCGGCGTTCTGGAGCCCGAGTTGGCCGACGCGGTACGGGCGGCGGCCGAGGAGGTCGCCGCAGGGGTCTGGGACACGGAGTTCCCCGTCGACGTCTTCCAGACCGGCTCCGGCACGTCCTCCAACATGAACATGAACGAGGTCGTCGCCACCCTCGCCACCGAGCGCCTGGGCGCGCCCGTGCACCCCAACGACCACGTCAACGCGAGCCAGTCGTCCAACGACGTCTTCCCCTCCTCCATCCACATCGCGGCGACGGCCGCCGTCACCGCCGACCTGATCCCGGCCCTGGAACACCTGGCGGAGTCGCTGTCGCGCAAGGCCGAGGAGTTCGCGGGTGTCGTGAAATCGGGCCGCACCCATCTGATGGACGCGACGCCGGTCACCCTCGGCCAGGAGTTCCGCGGCTATGCCGCGCAGGTGCGCTACGGGGTCGAAAGGCTGGAGACCGCCCTGCCCAGGCTCGCCGAACTCCCCCTCGGCGGTACGGCCGTGGGCACGGGCATCAACACCCCACCCGGCTTCGCCGCCGCCGTCATCGACCTTGTGGCCGCCTCCAGCGGACTGCCGCTGACCGAGGCCCGCGACCACTTCGAGGCGCAGGGCGCACGGGACGCGCTGGTGGAGACCTCGGGCCAGCTCCGTACGATCGGCGTCAGCCTCACCAAGATCACGAACGATCTCCGCTGGATGGCGTCCGGCCCGCGCACCGGCCTCGCGGAGATCTCCCTCCCCGACCTCCAGCCGGGCTCCTCGATCATGCCGGGCAAGGTGAACCCTGTGATCCCGGAGGCCGTGCTGATGGTCGCCGCGCAGGTCACCGGCAACGACGCGACGATCGCCGCGGCCGGTGCAGCGGGCAACTTCGAGCTGAACGTGATGCTGCCGGTCATGGCGAAGAACCTGCTGGAGTCGGTACGGCTGCTCGCCAACGTCTCCCGGCTCCTCGCGGACCGTACGGTCGACGGCATCGAGGCCGACGTGGAGCGGGCCCGTGAGTACGCCGAGTCCTCGCCCTCAGTGGTCACCCCGCTCAACAAGTACATCGGTTACGAGAACGCGGCGGCGGTCGCCAAGAAGGCGCTCGCCGAGAGGAAGACGATCCGTGAGGCCGTCCTGGAGGCCGGTCATGTGGAGCGTGGCGACCTCACCCTCGAACAGCTCGACGAAGCGCTCGACGTCCTCCGTATGACGCATCCCTGACGAAGTCGCAGGCAGGCATCCGGAACACGTCCCTGACGGGGCCGGCGCCGCCCTCCGTATGCGACGCCCGTCGAGCTCGGCGCTGTGGTGCGGGCGCGTTGGGGCGCAGCTCACGTCGGTGGTGGGCCCACGCACCTAAGATCTGCGCATGACAGCGGAGACGGCAGGGACGACGGGAGAAGCCGGGGCACACGGCCGTGCGAGGCATGTGGACGCCGGCGCGCACACCGGCGACGGCAGTCACGGCGATCCCGGTGAACGCTGGGCGCCGGGCACCCGCGTCCTGTGGCGCTACCGGGCCAACGGAGCCGGTCACGCGCACATCTGCCGTCCCGTCACCGTCGTCCGTGACACGCCCGATCTGCTCGCCGCGTGGGTGGCGCCGGGCACGATCTGCGTCAAACCTGAGATGGCTGACGGCACTCCCGTACACCACGAGCCGCTGCGGACCCGCTACACCAGGCCGCGCAGGATCGTGCTCTCCCGCTGGTTCGGCACAGGCGTGCTGAAGCTGGCCCGCCCCGGCGAACCCTGGTCGGTGTGGCTTTTCTGGGAGCGGAACTGGCAGTTCAAGAACTGGTATGTGAACTTGGAGGAGCCGCGGCGCCGATGGGCGGGCGGCATCGACTCCGAGGACCACTTCCTGGACATCGCCGTGTATCCAGACCGGAGTTGGGAGTGGCGCGACGAGGACGAGTTCGCCGCGGCACAGCACGCGGGGCTCGTCGACGAGCAGCTGGCGGCGCGGGTACGGGCTGCCGGACGCGCGGTCGTCGAGCAGATCGGCGCCTGGTCGCCTCCGTTCGGGGACGGCTGGGAGAACTGGCGCCCCGACCCTCGCTGGCCGGTGCCGGCGCTGCCGCAGGACTGGGACGGCTGGCCGGAGCCCGGCTGGGCCTCGGCCGAGGACTTCGGTTCCGCCGTGGATGCCGGTGACGCCGGTGACGCCGGTGACGCCCGTGATGCCGGAGGGCCGGCCTCCGTCGCACGGGCCGGCGCGGGGCCGGGACGCGGGGAGAGGCGTTCGTGAAACGGACCGCACGGCCGTCCCCTGTCCGGAAATCGGTGCACCGGGCGCCCGCTAGCTCCGTCATCCGGGCGCAGGGGGCCCGTCCGCTCGCGCCGGCGGCAGCTGGAGCGGCGGGCGGCGGGTCACGCCGAGCCCCTCTTGTTCCGTACTTGCGGGGATGTGCCGGATCTTTCGGGCGACACGCGCCCGGTTCGACCTCCCGTTCCCCCTTGCTGCGCCCCCATACTGCAAACGTAGGATCAACCTCCGTAGGCGCACTGCTGCAACAACTCCCCTCCCCCCTCGGGGATTTGGCACGTGGCCAGAGAGGAGATCGATCGTGAGCAGCACAGACGGCAGTGGAAGTCCCCCGCCCGAGGGCGAGGGCCACGTGTACAGAGACTTCGACTGGAACGGAATCGACCGATCCGGACAGGCGGAGGCCTTCGACGCGATCGGGGACCACTACGACGAGGCCTTTCCGCACAAGGAAGGGCAGATCGCCGGCGGCGCCTGGCTCGCCGAGCAGCTGCCCGCCGGTTCCCACATCCTCGACCTGGGCTGCGGCACGGGCCTGCCGACCGCGCGTCAACTGATTGAGGCAGGGCACCGGGTCACCGGCATCGACCTCTCACCGGGAATACTGAAACTGGCCCGCCGGAACGTGCCGGAGGGCGATTTCCGGCGTATGGACATCGCCGATGTGGAAAAGCACGATCTCGGGCCTTTCGACGGTGTCGCCGCTTTTTTCTCGCTGTTGATGCTGCCCCGGGTGGAAATTCCGTACGCGCTGCGCATGCTGCACCAACAACTGCGAGAGGGTGCTCCGATGGCCCTGTCGATGGTGGAAGCGGATGTGGATGACTTCTCGCTGCCGTTCCTCGGCAACACGATCCGGGTATCCGGCTACCTACGGGACGATTTGCGCCGGATCGTTCAGGACGAGGGTTTCGAGATCTCCGGGGAGGATGCCTATGCCTACGCTCCGGCAAGTACGGACGTGCCACCCGAGATCCAGCTTTTCCTGCAGTGCCGGCGACGCCCGTAGCAGGCGAGCAGTGAGTGCTACGCGCGCAAGACGCGCAGCCCCGGATGGATGGAAACCGAACGCGTGACGGAGCACCAGCAGCCTGCGGCCGGCACAGCCGTGCCGGCCCCGCCCGTGGGCACAGCCCCGACGGGTGGCCCCGCGACGGGCCCCTTCGGCATGCCCGCGGGCGCACCCCCCTTCTCCGGCGGGGACGGGACGGACCGGGTGAAACCGCCCGCGTCCGTACCGCCCAGGCTGCCCGAACTGTCCGGTCCCCCGGGCGGGTTCGGCGACTCCGACACGTCCCATGCCTCCCGCACCGCTCACGACGAAGAGCTGCCCGCGGCGTACCCCGCCGGTGACGGGACCGAGCAGGTACGTCCCGGCCCGCGGCCCCAGCCCGGATCCGGGTCGGGGTCCCGGTCCGGTTCGGGGTCCGGATCGGCGTCAGGGCGCACATCCAGGAAGACGTCCAAGAAGCAGGGCGCCGAAACCGCGCGAGGCTCAGGCTCCCGCGGCGGCTCCGGCAGGGCCGTACCCGAGCCGTCGCAGCCGTCGAACGGACCCGGCCCCGGCCCCAACTCCAAGCCGCAGTCAGCGGCTCGGGCCCCGTCACAACCTTCGACCGCGGAGAGCGGTGCCGTGTCACACCCGACCACCGGCGACATGACCGCCGCCGAAATGCAGCCCGCATCCCCGCCGCCCCCCGCTTCCGATCCGGATTCCGTACGTCCAGGGGCAGCAGGCGACGGAGACGCCGCCGAGAGGGAGCGGCGCGGCGGTGACCGTCTGCGTTTCGTCGGCGCCGCCACGCGCCGCATCGCACGCGGCATGGACCTGGACGAGACCGTGCTCGGACTGTGCCGGGCGAGCGTGCCCGCGTACTCCGACGCGATCCTCGTCTACCTGCGCGACCCGCTCCCAGTGGGCGACGAGAGGCCGACGGGCCCGGTGGTGCTGCGGCTTCGGCGCAGCGACCGCATCCCGGACGACCCGACGGCGATGGTCGCCGCCGCGTCGGCGGCGAGCGAACGTACACACCCGGACGGCGAGACCACCACGCCGGCCGCCACGGGCCCCTCGCTCTCCGCCGTCTCCGACGGCACCGCGGGCGCGACCGAATACGTCGAGGTGCTCTCCGGCGGGCCGTTGGCCGAGGTGCTGCGGGGCGTACGTCCCGTCTTCGCC
>DATMEI010000620.1:0-2158 GCA_035556995.1 Streptomyces sp. | reverse complement strand
TGATCTCGGTGAGGGTGTCGAGGGAGCGCTGAATGAGGGTCTTCTCGTCCTCCGCGCCGAGCAGGGTGTTCCGCTCGTGTATCCAGCCGTGCACGCCGACTTCGTGGCCGTCGCGTACGTAGCGGCGGGCCTCCTCGGGGTGGAGCAGCGCGGAGACGGCGGGCATGAAGAACGTCGCGGGTGCCCCGTAGCGCTCCAGAAGCTCCAGCACGCGCACCGCGCCGACGCGGGCCCCGTACTCGCCTTGTGCCATACGGCCGGGGCTCGTCTCGCCGTCCCGGAGCGGAATCGTCTCGTGATCGGAGTCGAAGGAGAGCGCCACCGCCGCGCGTGCGCCCTCCGGCCAGCGCGAGGGGCGCAGCGAACGCCCGGCGCGTACGGCCTCGGCGTGACCGCGCCAAACGGCTTCGGGCCACTGCCAGGAGGGCGCGTCCGCGGGGCTCGCGCCGGGGGAAGCGGGATCGCTTGTGGACATGGTGCCTCGCAGGGGGAGAGGAGGTGCGGCGAGTGGTGACGACGGGTGAGCGGTGTTCTGGGGGGTGGGTCTCTGTTGAGCTTCTTCTCAGGTGTCTCAGGTGTCTCAGGCGTCTGAGGTGTCTTGAGCGTCTTGCTGGGCGGCGTCGAACTGGTCCATGCGCGTCCACGCGCCCTTGAGCGTGACGAGATGCAGGGTGACGTCCGAGCCGTTGAGGCCGGGCAGGGCGCCGATGACCTCGTCGGTGTAGCGGAAGAGGTCGGTCCGGCGCGGCAGCACCATGTGGCCGACCAGATTGAACCGGCCGGTCGCCGCCGCCAGGAACTTCGTTCCCGGATGCTTGGCGAGCTGCCGCCCTGCGGCCTCCAGACTCCCGGGATCGATCGACAGCCACAGCATGAACTCGGCTTCGTAGCCGAGGAGTGCGGGCTCCGCCAGGGTGCGGAAGTGCAGGCTCCCGCGGGCGACCATCCTGTCCAGCGCACGCGCGACACTGGATTCGCTGCGCTGGAGGTTCCGGGCGACGGTGGTGACCGGAAGCCTTCCGTCCGTCGCGAGTTCGCCGACGACGGCACGTTCGAGTCCGGTCAGCGGCTGCGGCGCCTTGTCCCAGTCGACCCGCTCGTAGGGGCGCGCGACGGCGGACGGCCGGAGATCCGCCACGGCCTCCTCCGGCAGCAGACCGGTGTCCCACAGCGCCGCGGACGAGAAGGTGCGGATCACCGCGACGTGCTCGGTGCCGGCGATGAGATGCGCGCCCGGCAGATCGGTGTAGAGCAGGCGCAGCAGCTCTTCGTTGTCGCGGGCGACGAAGTCGACGATCAGGTCGGCCGTACCCGTGACGAGGGCCAGGAACCGGGCTTCCGGACACTCGGCCAGCAGTTCCGCGAGCTCCAGCCCCTTGCCGGGACGCGCCTGCACGCGCACAAGCATCGAGGAGCCCCCGCCGGTACGGTCCAGCTCCACCGCACCCACGACATGGAGCAGCTTGCGCTCACGCAGGACGTTGAAGCGGCGCTGGGCGGTGGATTCACTCGTCCCCGCCCAGCGGGCTATACCGGCCCACGGCGCACGACCGTTGAGCTGGAGCGCCGCGATGATGCGGCGATCCAGCGCATCGATCATGCCGGCGCTCGCTCGGGGAATCATGAGCGAGACGGTAGGAGCCACCCTGGACACCGTCAATGCCGGAATCCCGCATGAGAAGCCCCTGCCTGCCCGTGATCCACCGCAGGAAGAATCTCAGGGGACGGGAACCACCAGCAGGGACGTCGATGTGACCTTCGCAACGCCGTGCGGGATTCCGTCGGAAGTCATTCGAAACGTTCTCGTCCAGGGCCCGTGCCCAGGCAGCCGGGCTCCTGCGAGGCCTGGCGGAGGCCGCCACGGCCGAGGGAGAATCGGACCATGACCGAACGCAAACCGCCGGGCGTCAACTTCGAGTCCTGGGTCGACAGGCAGATCCGCGAGGCGGAGGAGCGTGGCGCCTTCGCCGACCTTCCGGGCGCCGGAAAGCCCCTTCGCGATGCGAACGCGCCGTACGACGAGACGTGGTGGCTGAAGCAGAAGATGCGCGACGAGGGTCTGTCTCATCTGCCGCCCACCCTCGCCCTGCGCAAGGAGGCACAGGACGCGCTGGCCGCCGCGTCCAAGGCCCGTTCGGAGAAGGAGGTGCGGCGGATC
>DATMEI010000619.1:0-7136 GCA_035556995.1 Streptomyces sp. | reverse complement strand
CCTCGTCCTCCAGCGCCGGCTGGTAGCCCCGGCCCTTCTCCGTCAGGCAGTGCACCAGGACCGGCCCGCCGAAACGCTTCGCCCGCTGCAGCGCCGACTCGACGGCTGCGACGTCGTGCCCGTCGATCGGGCCGACGTACTTCAGGCCCAGGTCCTCGAACATCCCCTGCGGGGCGATGAAGTCCTTCAGGCCCTTCTTCGCGCCGTGCAGCGTCTCGTAGAGCGGCTTGCCCACGACCGGGGTCCGGTTGAGCACCTCCTTGCCGCGGGCGAGGAAGCGCTCGTAGCCGTCGGTCGTGCGGAGCGTGGCGAGGTGGTTGGCGAGGCCGCCGATGGTGGGCGCGTAGCTGCGCTCGTTGTCGTTGACGACGATGACGAGCGGACGGTCCTTCGCGGCGGCGATGTTGTTGAGCGCCTCCCAGGCCATGCCGCCGGTCAGCGCGCCGTCACCGATGACGGCGACCACGTGGTCGCCCTTCTGCCGCACCTCGTTGGCCTTGGCGAGGCCGTCCGCCCAGCCCAGGACCGTGGAGGCGTGGCTGTTCTCGATCACGTCGTGCTCGGACTCCGCCCGTGAGGGGTAGCCGGAAAGGCCGCCCTTGAGGCGCAACTTGGAGAAGTCCTGACGTCCTGTCAGCAGCTTGTGGACGTACGACTGGTGCCCTGTGTCGAAGAGGATGCTGTCCCTGGGGGAATCGAACACCCGGTGCAGGGCGATGGTCAGCTCGACCACTCCCAGGTTCGGCCCCAGGTGGCCGCCGGTCTTGGAGACGGAGTCGACGAGGAACGACCGGACTTCTCCGGCCAGCTGTTCCAGCTGTTCCGGTGAGAGCTGGTCCAGGTCGCGTGGCCCCTCGACGCGGTTCAGCAGATCCCACCTTCCCCTGCGCTGCGCCTTGGGGAACTCCACCGCCCCCGACCCGGGATGACGCGCTGAGCGCGGCCCCTTATCCACGGTGCCTCCTTGCTGTCGAGCATGGTCGAGCTGTGCTGATTCAGACGAGTCTAATGTTCCTACCGGAGACGGGTTCTTCCGGCTGTGCGAGATGGGTCACCCGACTGGACCCGGCGCGCGGGGCGTCCACGTGCGCCCGCGAGGCAAAACGCAAGCACGGCACACCGAAGGCCGGGCCCCCGTTCGGGGAACCCGGCCGGTGTGCCGCGCCTTGAGCTAAGTGCGGCCTGCGGTCTTCTGCGTACGGCGGGAGACGGAGTCGATGACCACGGCGGCCAGCAGCACCGCACCGGTGATCATGTACTGGATCTCGCTGGCCATGCCGAGAAGGTTCAGTCCCTGCTGGATGGACTGGATGACCAGGATGCCCAGCAGCGCCGACCAGATCTTGCCGCGTCCGCCGAAGAGGCTGGTGCCGCCGATGACGGCTGCGGCGATGACGTTCATCAGCGTGTTGCCGGCGCCGAGGCTCTTGGTGGCGCCGCCGGAGAGGCTCGCGATGAACAGGCCGCCGAAGGCCGCGAGCATGCCCGCGATGCCGAAGACGGAGATGCGGACCCACTCCACGTTGATGCCTGCGCGGCGAGCCGCTTCCGCGTTGCCGCCGACCGCGAAGATCTGCCGCCCGTACGTCGTACGGCGCACGGCGAAGTCCGCGATGACCAGGACCGCCAGGAAGAGCACCAGGGCCAGCGGCAGGCCGCGGGACTGGTTGAGCACGTACGCGGCGACGAAGGCGACCAGCGCCATCACACCGGTGCGCACCACGATCTCGCTGACGGGCCGCGACGGCAGGCGCGCGGCCTTGCGTCGCTTGGCGTCGACCAACAGGGCCGCCGCGTAGGCGAGTACGGCCACCAGGGCGAGGCCGTAGGCGGCGGCGATGTCCTCGAAGTAGTAGCCGGTCAGGTCCTCGACGACGCTGCTTTCGGGCGTGTTGATGCTGCCCTCGGAGCCCATCAGCCAGATCTGCAGACCGCTCCAGCCGAGGAAACCCGCGAGGGTGACGACGAAGGCGGGCACACCGACCCTGGCGAAGAAGAAGCCGTGCAGGCTGCCGATGACCAGGCCGGCGACGATGGCGATGATTACCGCAAGCCAGTCGTTCACGCCGTTCGTGACGCTGAGGACCGCCCATACGGCTGCGCCCACACCGGCGACGGAGCCGACGGACAGGTCGATCTCTCCCAGCAGCAGGACGAAGACGATGCCTGTCGCCATGATGCCCGTACCGGCGATGTAGACGCCGATGTCGCTGACGCTGCCCGCGGAGAGGAAGTTCTCGTTCAGCGACTGGAAGATGACGGCGATGATGATCAGGCCGAGGATGACGGGCAGCGAGCCGAGCTCACCGCCGCGCACCCGGCGCTTGAAGTCCGTCACATAGCCGGCGAAGCCCTGCTCGCGTACAAGCAGACGCGGGTCGACCACGGGGGCGGCTCCGGGCGCTGCGGCGTCGCCGTTGCGGGGCGCTGCGTCCTCGGAGCCCGCGGTCCCGGTCCCGGCCCCGCGTTCCTTGTCGACGGTGTCGTTCTTGTCGACGGTGTCGCTCACTGCGCCGCCTCCTTGTCCGTACGGGCCTGGCGGCGGGTGACCGCGTTGTCCGAAGCGCCTGTGATCGCGGCGATGACCTCCTCGTGGGAGGTGGTCGCGACGTCGAAGACGCCGTTGTTGCGCCCGAGGCGCAGCACCGCGACGTGATCCGCGACTGCCTGCACGTCGGCCATGTTGTGGCTGATGAGGACGACGGCGAGGCCGCGCTCCCGCAGCCGCTCGACCAGGTCGAGGACCTGCGCGGTCTGCTCGACGCCGAGGGCGGCGGTCGGCTCGTCGAGGATGACGACCTTGGGGTCGCCGATCAGCGCGCGTGCGATCGCGACGACCTGCCGCTGACCGCCGGAGAGCGAGGCGACGGGTATGCGGACGCTGGGGATGCGGATGGAGAGCGTTTCCAGCAGCTCCATCGCCCGCTTCTCCATCGTGATCTCGTCCAGGATCGAGGCGTGGCTGGCCTCGCTGCCGAGGAAGAGGTTGGCGACGACGTCCAGGTTGTCGCACAGCGCCAGGTCTTGGTAAACGGTGGCGATGCCGAGGTCCTGGGCGTCGTGCGGCCGGTTGATGCTCACCGGCGTGCCCTCCCAGACGATCGTGCCGTCGTCGATGGGGTGCACACCCGCGATGGTCTTGACGAGGGTGGATTTGCCGGCGCCGTTGTCGCCCACGAGAGCAATCACCTCGCCGGGACGTACTTCCAGATCAACATCGGTCAGCGCCTGCACGGCACCGAACCGCTTGGAGATCCCGCGCAGCGCCAGTACGGCTTCCTTCGCCACTGGGCCAACTCCGATCTTCCGCGAGGCGCCGCCCCCGGCGGGCGGAGGCGGCGACCTGCACTTCCTGATGGTCACGGACTGATGGGTTACTGATGACTGCCTGCCGGGCCGCGCGGGTGGGCGCGGCCACTGGTCACTTCAGTCCGGCTGCGTCACAGGCCTTCTTGAACTGCGGGGTGCAGATCTCGCTGACCTTGTAGACCTTGTCCTTGACGATCGTGTCCTGGATGTTGTCCTTGGTCACGATCTTGGCGTCGTACAGCTGGGCGGGGACGCCCTTCTTGCTCTTGCTGTCGACCTTCTTCGGGGTGAACTCGTCGATCTTCTCGCCCTTGAGCAGCGCCACCGCGATCTCGGCGGTGGTCTCTGCCTGCGGCTTGATCGCCTTGTAGATGGTCAGCGTCTGGTCGCCCTTGATGATCCGCTGCAGACCGGCGAGTTCGGCGTCCTGGCCACCCAGCGGGACGTCCTTGACGCCCTGCTTCTTCATGGCGGTGGAGACACCGCCTGCCATGCCGTCGTTGGCGGCGTAGACGCCGTCGAAGCCGTCCTTGCCGAGCTTGGTGATGGCGGCGCCCATCTTCTTGTTCGCCTCGTCCGGCGACCAGTCCGGGATGTCCTGCTCGTAGACGACCTTCTTGACCTTGTCGTCGAGCACGCTGTGCGCGCCCTTCTTGAACAGCGGGGCGTTCGGGTCGGTGGGCGACCCGTTGATCATGACGACGTTGCTGTCCTTGGCCTTGTCCCCCAGTGCCTCGACCAGGCCCTGGCCCTGGAGTTCGCCGATCCGCTCATTGTCGTAGGAGATGTAGGCGGAGATGTCACCCTCGGCGAGACGGTCGTACGCGACGACCTTGACGCCCTTCTTGGCGGCACGGTCGACCCAGGACTTGGTGGCCTGCGCGTCCACGGCGTCGAGGATGATCGTCTTCACGCCCTGCGCGATGAGCGCGTCGAACTGCTTCTTCTGCAGCTCGGCGTCCTGCGTGGCGTTGTTGTACTTGACGTCGCACTCCGAACACAGAGATTTGATCTTCTTCTCCATGAGGGGGCGGTCGAAGGTCTCGTAACGCGTGGTCTTGTTCTCCGGCAGCAGCAGACCGATGGTCTTGCTGTCGCCTCCGCCGTCGCCACCGTCTCCGCCGCCGGCCTTGCCGCACGCTGTAAGAGACAGGGCCATCGAGACGGCTGCCGTACCTATGACGACGCGACGCACCTTTGCGTTCATGGGGTTCCAACCTCCCTGACGAGGCCGCGTCGTTGCGGCCGAGGTGGTCGGAAGTCAACTCCCAGGGCAGTCAAGCGTCAAGAAGTAAATCATTAACGAGATGGCAACGATGCCATCCGTTATGTCCCTGAACCCAAAACGGCACTTTATGTAACCGGCCGGGCTCGGACCGGAGTCGGATGCACCGCTTGCGGCGACCGCCGGTTCAGGCGGAGGCCACCACGGCGCCCACAGGTGTACGGGGTTCGACGGTGTCGGTGCTGCCCGTACTCGACGAGAAGGAGCTCGCGGAGTCCAGGAGCGTCGCGTCGCCCATCTCGCTCAGTACGAGCGCCAGCGCGCCCAGCACCTCCGCGCGCCCTCCCAGTGTCCCCGGTACGACCGTCAACTGCCGTGCCGCGCTGGGGATGGCGTACCGCGCCACCGAGTCCCGCACAGGGCCCAGCACCAGGTCGCCGGCCTCGGCGAGGTCGCCGCCGAGCACGACCCGGCTGGGGTTGAGGAGGTTGCACAGATTGGCGACGCCGCTGCCGATGTGACGGCCGATGTCACCCACCACCCTGCGGCAGCCGGGGTCGCCCTCACGTGCGAGCTGGACGACCCGCGCCATCGTCAGGTTCGCGCCGTGGCTGGAGTGCAGCAGCGGCAGGACATAACGGGCGGCTGTGAAGGTTTCAAGACAGCCGCGGTTGCCGCAGCGGCATACAGGACCGGACTCGTCCAGCGTGATGTGTCCGATTTCGCCCGCTGTGCCGCCCGGCCCGCGGTAGATCTGGCCGTTGATGACGAGCCCTGCGCCCACGCCGCTGGCGACCTTGATGTACGCCAGGTCGCCGGCCCCGCGGCCGTTTCCCCACACCTGCTCGCCGAGTGCGCCGAGGTTGGCGTCGTTGTCGACGTAGACCGGTACGCCCAGCCGCGCGGCGAGCTCCTGGCGGGGGTGAGTGCCGCTCCAGCCCGGCAGGATGGAGGTGGAGCCCAGCTCTCCGGTCTCCACGTCGATGGGGCCGGGAACGCCGAGGCCGACGCCGATCAGCTTCTCCCGGCTGATACCGGTGGTGGCGACGAGCCGGTGCACGAGCCGTTCGGCACGGTCGAAGCCCTCGTCGGCCGAGGCGTCCACGTCGATGGGCTCGGCCTCTTCGGCGAGCACCTGGTGTGCCAGGTTGCCGACCGCGACCCGCAGGTGCGAATGCCCGAAGTCGACGCCGACGACGGCACCCGCGTCACCGCTGAGCGAGACCGCCCGGGCCCTGCGCCCGCCGGCGGAGGTCGGAGTGACCTGGACGGTGCCGCTCTCCTTCAACTCCCGGACGATGTTGGAGACCGTCGCCGCGGACAGCCCGGTGGTACGGGCGATCTCCGCCTGCGTGAGCGAGCCCGCCATCCGTACCGCGCGCACGACCCGTTCCAGATTGGCCCGGTGCAGAGAGGACTGCGACCCCGGAGTCTCCACCACTGATCCACTCCCGCCTCGACGGCCGACGTGACCATCGGACCGTCCGCCGCACCGCGTCATCTGGAACGGCATGCTTCCAACACATGAACTCTAAGCAGAGCCCGAGCGGTTCTCTCCCGTCAAGACCTTGAGCGAGGAAGGCGCTCATCTCTCGCACGGGACACGGAGTGTAGGCGGGCATGCTGCGGCTGGCGGGGGCGGGCGGCCCCGGAGTCGGTCTCCCTACTTCAGCGCTCCCGCAGTCAGACCGGCGACCACCTGCCGCTGGAAGATGATGTACGCCGCCAGCACCGGCAGCATCGCCATCACCAGACCGGCGAAGAGCCCCGACCAGTCTCCCTTGTAACCCTGGCTGGCGGCCAGTTCGACCAGTCCCTGGGTGAGCACCCGATGCTCCGGGTTCGTGTTGAGCACCGTCGGCAGCATGTACTGGTTCCACTGCCCGAGGAAGTTGAAGATCCCCACGCTGATCAGACCGGGCTTGGCCATCGGCAGCATCACCTGGAAGAACGTCCTGGTGTGCGAGGCCCCGTCGATCAGCGCCGCCTCCGCCACCGATGTCGGCAGCGAGCGGAAGAACGAGGTCAGGAAGAAGGTGGTGAACGGCAGCGAGTAGGCGATGTACGCCAGGATCAGGCCGTGCCGGGTGTTGAGCAGCCCGGTGTTGCTCATCACGTAGAAGAGCGGCACCAGGGCCAGAATGATCGGGAAGCTCATCCCGCCGATGAACAGGAAGTAGAAGAAGCGGTTCCCCGGAAAGTCGAACCGGGCCAGTACGTACGCCACCATGCTGCCGAGGAGCATGGTGCCGACCAGTGAACCGCCCACCACCAGCAAGGTGTTGAAGAAGTACTCGCTCATGTGCGCCTGGCTCCAGGCGCGCGACCAGTTGTCGAAGTTGAGCGACGTCGGCAGCGACCAGGGCGACGTGAAGATGCTCTTGTCGTCCTTGAAGGAGGTCATCACCGCCCACAGCAGCGGCATCACCACCATCACGGCCCACAGGACGAGCATCCCGTGCGAGAAGACGTTGAGGGTCTTCCCCTGGCTGCCCTTGGCGCTCTCCTCGTCTGCCGCACCGCGCAGCGGATCCCCGGTGAGGACCTTGCTCACCGGCTCCGTCTCCGACGGCTCGGGCAGGGTGTCGGTGCTCTTCATCAG
>DATMEI010000618.1:0-6131 GCA_035556995.1 Streptomyces sp. | reverse complement strand
GGTGACGGCGGCCCGGCGTACGGCAGGATCGGCGCGAGTTGCGGTCTGCCGACCTCCACCACGTCCCGGTCGTCCACGCCGATCTCGGCGAGCTGATAGCGCTCGCGGGCGGCCGGGCCCGCGACCCACACCTCGTCGTATGCCTTCGCGTACGGGTTGCAGGAGGACAGCTTGTCGCTCTCGCCGTGGTTGATGAAGGCGTGCTTGATGGTGGGAATGCGCAGGACCTGCGAGGTCTTCGCGGCGTTCGCCGGGTGCAGCAGCACAGGCAGGGTGGAGTGCTCCAGGCGCATCAGGTGGGCGACCCGCGGGATGCACAGGACCGGCACGTCGGTGGCGTCGATGCGCTGCACCATGAACCGCTCGCGGAGCACGATGACGGGCCGTCCCTCCAGCTGTGCGAGCGCCGAGAGCCACATGTTCGCCTGGTACGCGGAGGAGTTGCCGCCGGAGAAGTACATTCCGACGGTCGGACGGTAAGCCGCCAGCCAGCCGTCGAGCCAGGCCAGCACCTCCTCCTCGCCGGCCGGCCGGCGTCCGGGCAGCAGACGGCTCGCCAGATGCACGACGCCGGTCAGCAGCACCGCCCAGCACACGAGCGCCGTCACGGCGCCCCAGCGCGCATCGCCCGTCGCAGCGGAGAGCGCCAGCCCCGCCGTGGTGAGTGCGGCGCAGCCCAGCAGCCGGGCCGCCCCGTTGCGCCCGAACAGGGCGGGAGGAGCGGGGCTCAGGCGGAGCGCGGAGGCGTCGATGTTGCGCGTGACGATCGGCAGCCTGCGGGAGTGCCGCACCCGGGCAGCCACCGCCTGGCACAGGAAGTGCGTGGCCCAGCAGCCGAGCTCCGCCACGACCAGCAACGCCGCGTACGACAAAGAGCCCAGCACGTCGAGCACGCCGAGTCGCGCCAGCCCGCCGAGCAGGAGGGCGTCTCGCAGGAGCTGCCGGACCGGGTGGTACAGCTGGGCCCTGCCCAGGCTGCGGGCGAGCGCGCGCCGCCGGCCCAGCAGCCACACCTCGACCAGGACACCGAGGGCGGCGCCGCTGATGACGAGTGCCGTCGCGGCAAACAGGACGCCCAGCAGCTGCAGCACATAGCCGGCGGCCAGCAGTCCCAGGACGGCGATCGTGGTCGCCGCACGGCGCGAGAGCGGGCGGCTTTCCGACGCTGCGTTCAACTCGGTGCGCATGAGGCTCCCCTTGACGGTCCCTTCCACTAAAGACCGTCAGCGGGGTCGCGGCGCTCTGGATACGGCCGAACGCGTGTCCCCGGAGCTGCGAAGGCACAGCGGGCCGGGCCGTGAACACATTCGGCGGTCCCCGTGCGAGTGACCGCACAGGGACCGCCGAAGTCCGGGCAGGCCCGGATGGGCGCGGCTGCCGTGGCCGCCCAGGGGCTGCCCGGGGGCTGTCAGCGGTTGCTGCGCAGCAGCGTGCGCATCGTCCGCATCGCGACCGACAGGTTGGCCAGGTCGAAGGTCTCCGACGACTTGATCTCATCGAGGGTGGCCCGAGCGCGGGAGAGGATCGTGGAGTTCTTCGCCTCCCACATTTCGTACCGCTGCTCCGGCGTCGCCGTCCCGTCGCCCTCCGACAGCACGTCCGCCGCGATCAGCTGATGTGCCGCGTAGAGGTCCTCGCGGATGGCCGCCCGCGCCATCGACTGCCAGCGGTCCGCACGGGGCAGCTCGCTGACGCGCTCCTGGAGCTGGGTGATGCCCAGCCGGTCGGCCAGGTCGTAGTAGACCGCGGCGACGTCCAGCAGTTGCACGCCCGTACGGTCTGTTGCCGCGACCACGTCCAGACCGGAGAAGGCGGCGGAGAAGCCGGCCACCCTCAGCGCCAGTTCGGACGGGACCCCCGCCTCGTCCAGCCGGTCCAGGATCGACTGGTGCCACGCGCGGTCGTCGCCCTTGAGCAGCTTGGGCAGCTCGTCCCACACCATCGCCACCCGGTCCCTGAACAGCTCGATGGTCTCGGCGAGAAGCAGCGGCTGCGGGCGGTTGTTCAGCAGCCAGCGGGTGCCGCGTTCGACAAGCCGGCGCGACTGGAGCCGGATGCTGGTGAGGACATCGGTCGCGACGACGTTGTCCAGCGCCTCGGCATCGTCCCAGATCTCACCGAGCCGGAAGATCGCGCGGGCGGCGGTGTGCGCTCGTACGACCTCCTCCGTCGAGGCGCCCGTCTCCTCCTTCATGCGGTGCAGGAGGGTCGAACCACCCGTGTTGACCGTGTCGTTGACCAGCAGGGTCGTGACGATCTCACGGCGCAGCGCGTGCCCGTCGATCTCCGCCGGGAACCGCTCGCGCAGGGCTTGCGGGAAGTAGGCGTGCGCCAGCCGCTGGAGGTACGGATCGTCGGGCAGGCCCGTCTTGATCAGATCGTCCGTCACCGTGATCTTGGTGTAGGCGAGCAGAACGGCCAACTCCGGCTGTGTCAGGCCGTGTCCGCCTGCGAGCCGGTCGCGGATCTGCTTGTCGCTGGGCAGGAACTCCAGCCCCCTGTTGAGCTTGCCTTCCTTGCTCAGGCGCCGCATGTAGCGCTGGTGTGCCTGGAGCAGACTGGAGGCGCCTTCGATGGAGTTGGCGAGCGCGATGTTCTGCGCGTAGTTGTTGCGCAGGACCAGCTGGCCGACCTCGTCGGTCATCTCGGCAAGCAGGCTGTTGCGCTGCTTGACCGTCATGTCGCCGTTCGCCACGACCGTGTTGAGCAGAATCTTGATGTTCACCTCGTGGTCGGAGGTGTCCACGCCGGCGCTGTTGTCGATCGCGTCGGTGTTGACCCGGCCGCCCTTCAGAGCGAACTCGATCCGGCCCAGCTGTGTGAGTCCGAGGTTGCCGCCCTCGCCGACGACCTTCACCCGCAGGTCCTGACCGTCCACGCGGATCGCGTCGTTGGCCTTGTCGCCGACTTCGGCGTCGGTCTCCGTCGACGCCTTCACGTACGTGCCGATGCCGCCGTTCCACAGCAGGTCGACCGGCGCGCTGAGGATGGCGCGCATCAGCTCGGCGGGCGTCAGCTTGGTGACCTTCGACTCGATGCCGAGCGCTGCCCGTACCTGCGCGGTGACGGGTACGGACTTCGCGCTGCGCGGGAAGACGCCGCCGCCCGCGGAGATCAGCGAGGTGTCGTAGTCCGCCCAGGACGAGCGCGGCAGCTCGAACACCCGGCGCCGCTCGGCGTACGAAGTGGCCGCGTCCGGGTCGGGGTCGAAGAAGATGTGCCGGTGGTCGAAGGCCGCGACCAGACGGATGTGCTCCGAGAGCAGCATGCCGTTGCCGAAGACGTCCCCCGACATGTCGCCGACTCCGACGACGGTGAAGTCCTGGGACTGTGTGTCGTGGTCCAGTTCACGGAAGTGGCGCTTGACCGACTCCCATGCACCCCGCGCGGTGATGCCCATGCCCTTGTGGTCGTAGCCCGCGGAACCGCCCGAGGCGAAGGCGTCGCCCAGCCAGTAGCCGTACGCCTGCGCCACCTCGTTGGCGATGTCGGAGAACGTCGCCGTTCCCTTGTCGGCTGCCACGACGAGGTAGGTGTCGTCGCCGTCATGACGGACCACGTCCTCGGGATGCACGACCTCGCCGCCGACGAGGTTGTCGGTGATGTCGAGCAGCCCGGAGATGAACGTCTTGTAGCAGGCGATGCCCTCCGACAGCCATGCGTCCCTGTCGGCGGCCGGATCGGGCAGCTGCTTGCAGACGAAGCCGCCCTTGGCGCCGACCGGCACGATGACGGTGTTCTTGACCTCCTGCGCCTTGACCAGGCCGAGGATCTCCGTACGGAAGTCCTCCCGCCGGTCGGACCAGCGCAGCCCTCCACGCGCGACCTTGCCGAAACGCAGGTGCACGCCCTCGATCTTGGGCGAGTAGACCCAGATCTCGTATTCGGGGCGGGGCGCCGGCAGGTCCGGGATCTCCTGCGGGTCCAGCTTGATCGAGAGGTACTCGTGCAGCCCCGCTGACGGGTCCTTCGGTCCCCCTCCGACGCTGCCCGCTCCGGTGCGCTGGAAGTAGTTGGTGCGCAGAGTCGCCCTGATGACGGTGAGGAACGAGCGCAGAATGCGGTCCTCGTCCAGGCTGGCCACCTGGTCCAGGGCACCGTCCAGCTCCTCGAGCAGCCCGTCGGTCAGCTCGTGTCCGGCCAGTGAACGGCTGGGGTCGAGCCGGGCCTCGAAGAGGTTCACCAGCAGCCGGGTGGTGTGCACGTTGTTCCGGAGGGTGTCCTCCATGTAGGTCGGGCTGAAGGTGGCTCCGGCCTGCCGCAGATACTTCGCGTACGCCCGCAGCACCATCGCCTGCCGCCACGTCAGACCGGCGGACAGCACAAGGGAGTTGAGCGCGTCGTTCTCCGCGCGGCCCGTCCAGACAGCGGTGAACGCGTCCTGGAAACGCTCGCGCGCGTCCTCGCCCAGACCGTGCACGTGGGAGCCGGGCAGACGCAGGCCGAAGTCGTAGATCCACGCCTTCGTGCGGTCGCTGCAACGCAGTTCGTACGGACGCTCGTCGACGACCTCGACACCCATCGCCTGGAGTGCCGGGAGGACGGCCGAGAGGGAGACCGGCTGTCCGATCCGGAAGATCTTGAACCGGCGCTCGCCGGGGCTGGCCCCGACGGGCTCGTACAGGCTGAGTGAGAAGTCCGGAGTGCCGTTCTCACCACGCGCGAGCCGGTTGAGATGCTGCAGGTCGGCGACGGCGGCACGCGGCGGGAAGTCGGCCTTGTACCCCTCGGGGAAGGCGTTCGCGCTGTACTGGTGACCCAGCTCGGCTGCCTGCTCCTCGCCGAACTCGGCGGTCAGCGCCTCCATGTAGCCGTCCGCCCAGGAACGGGCGGCCTCCGAGAGCCGTGTCTCGATACGGTCGGCCTCGGCGTCCGTCAGCTCGGGCAGCTGTGTCCCGGGCTTGAGGCGGACGACGAAATGCAGCCGTGTGAGCACCGATTCGGTGTTCCAGACGCTGAAGTCCACATTGCTGCCGCCCAGTTCCTCGGTGAGGATCTCCGTCAGCCGCAGCCGCACCGTGGTGGTGTAGCGGTCCCGTGGGAGATAGACGAGCGCCGAGTAGTACCGCCCGTACTCGTCCCTGCGCAGATACAGCCGCAGCTTGCGGCGCTCCTGGAGATAGAGCACCGACGTCGCGATCGAACGCAGCTGGTCGACGGGGATCTGGAACAGCTCGTCGCGCGGGTACGTCTCCAGGATCTGCAGCAGGTCACGGCCCGCGTGGCTGTCGGCGGCGAAACCGGCGGAGGTCAGCACCTCGGCGACCTTGCGGCGGATGACGGGGACTCGGCGCACCGACTCGGTGTAGGCGGCGGAGGAGAACAGGCCGAGGAAGCGCCGCTCCCCCACCACGTTGCCCTCGGCGTCGAACTTCTTCACGCCCACGTAGTCGAGATACGACGAACGGTGCACCGTGGCACGGCTGTTGGCCTTCGTCAGCACCAGCAGCCGGTGCTCGCGGGCCTTGGCCCTGGCGTCCGCCGGGAGACGGCTGAAGGAGGGGGAGACGGGGTGCCCGTCGTCGCCGGTGCTGTGCTGGGGGTCGGAGCGCAGGATGCCCAGGCCGCTGCCGGGGACGGGCGTGAGCGTCAACTCGTGGTCCCCGGCGGCGGCTTCCTCGGAGAGCTCGTACTCGCGGTAGCCGAGGAAGGTGAAGTGGTCGTCGGCGAGCCAGCGCAGCAGCTCCCGCGACTCCTCGATCTCTTCCCTCTGCAGATCCTCGGCAGTGGGCTCCGTGTCCAGCTCGTCGGCGATGCGCAGCGCCGCGTCGCGCATCTTCCGCCAGTCCTCGACGGCTTCGCGTGCATCGGACAGGACGCGCAGCAGATCGTCCGTGATCTGCTTGAGGTCGTCACGCTCGGTCTCGCGGTCGATCTCGACATGGATCCAGGACTCGACGGAGGCGTCATGCGGAAGGTCACCGGCGGGCCGGGTCTTCAGCACCTCGATGAGCTTGCCGGTGAGATCACGCCGCACGAAGAACTGCGGGTGGATGACGACATGGATCCCACGCCCCTGCCGGGACAGCTCGTTGGTCACGGAGTCGACGAGGAAGGGCATGTCGTCGGTCACCACCTCGACGACGGAGTGGCTGCAGGTCCAGCCGTTCTCTTCAACCGTCGGGGTGTGG
>DATMEI010000617.1:0-2457 GCA_035556995.1 Streptomyces sp. | reverse complement strand
AAGCGCGGCGTCTCCTGCGGTGTCCAGGTCGCCCTCCCCGGGCGGCAGCAAGGTGGCGCTTCCGTCGCTTACGGGTACGACGCCCAGCTCCAGCAGCTCCGACATCGCGGCGTTGCCCGCCATGTCACGGACCTGAAGCTGATAGCGGGGCGTGGTGCGATAGGTGCCGCCCGCGTCGTCGCTGGTGCGCTGGAGGAAACCGGAGTCGACGAGGAACGCGACGGCCTTGCCGATGATGCCGGTCGTCGAACCCGCCAGACGCCGGGCGTCCTTGGTGGCGCCTGTGGCGCTCCGGCGCGCGTACACCCGCCAGGCGGCTTCCAGTCCGGGGGCGTCGGTGGCCGGGTCGGCGTTCTCGCCTGACTCCTCCGCCCGTTCCGCGAGCCTGCGGCAGGCCTGGCGTACGAAGGAGTCGACGCCGTTGACGGTGATACGGCCGATGTAACCGTCGTCGGCGAGGTCGTCGGGGCGGGGGAAGGCCATGGCGGCGACTGCGAGATGGGCGAGCCCGTGCAGGAAGCGGTCGGCGGAGTCGGCGGTGGCACGCCGGGAGTAGTCGCCCATGCGGACGGCGAAGACGGATTCCTCGTCAGCGGCCAGCGCCATCCCCGCACGGGTCGAGACCTCGAGAACCACCAGCCCCAGACCGGTGGCGACTGCGTCGGCGAGACGGGCGAAGGCCGGCTCGTCGCGGTAGCGCCTGAGCAGTTCGGCGTATTCGGCGTCCCGGGCGGGGAGCAGCTTGGGGTGCAGCCCGAAGGAGACGAGGCGCGCGGCGTCGGCGGTGTCCGCCGGCGTGACGGCGGCCGGGGCCGCCGGTCTGCCCGTGGCGGGGTCGGTGCGGCCGCCGTCGTCCGGCGCAAAGCCGTTGCCGGATACGGCAGTCGGGGCCGGTCCGGCGGGCACGGAGGGTCCGGCCGTGCCGGCGTGGTCGTCGGTGCCCTCGTAGCGGTGCTCGGTCACGGGTGCGGTGCTCCTAGAGGATGTTTTCAGCTCGCGGCCTGGTTCCCCGCTCGCCTCGGCGGTCTCGGTGGCCGTCGCGGCGGGGCCGGGAAATCCGGGGAGGACATGCGAAGTGCGAAGCGCCGTACTCACCGCGGCACTTCGGGCTTCGGCGCTCGGGGGTGCCGTCATGCCACCTCCGTACGGTCCGACGCCATTCCCGCGGCGTCCAGCAGGGCCGTACCGACGATCAGGTCCGCCCCGCCGAACTCCGGGTCGTCGAGTTCTTCGCCGTCGTCGACGGCGAAGAGAAGCCTGCGCTCGCCCTGGCGGTAGGCGGTCCCCACCGGGGGGCTGGCCGCGTGCACCGCCAACAGGGAGACGAGGTAGGGAAGTTCCGGGTCGCGCCGCCTGGCTTCGGCCAGCAGCCCGGAGAGTCTGCGGGGAGCGTCGGCAGGCAGATCCAGCAGCTCCATGGCCGACTCCAGCTGCTCCTCGCTGAATCTGCTGTCGTCGGGCGTGGCGATCAGATCCGGCTCCGGCATCTCGGCACCGAGATGTTCACGAGGGGCGGGAGGGGTGAGCAGCAGGTCGACCAGGTCTCCCACCCGTACGGCACCGGTGGTGCGCAGCCCGGTGCCGCGGGCGAAGAAGGCGTCGGTCACGGCTCCGGCCTGCTCCACGGGCAAGGGCAGCAGCGGCGCCAGCAGTTGCCCGTACAGATCGAGACCGGCACGGGCTGCGCGCGGCGCGAAGGCCTGGCGGTCCTGCTCGGCACGGAAGAGCGGTCCGGCAGCCAGCAGCCGGGACTGGAGCTGTGTGTGGCGGCGGATGCAGTCCTTGACGATGTCGACGAGTTCGGCCGCGCGGCGCTTGTGGTCGGGGCCGCGCTCGGATGCCGCCTCGTCGCGGGCCCGCCGGATGTTGGTGAGGATCGCGTTCTCGTGGCGGTAGCGGTCCGCGACGTGATCCAGCGCCTCGGTGATCATGTCCGGGACGGTGCGCAGCCAGTCGACCGCGCGTACGTCACGCCGTGTGGCCTCCAGGGTGCGGCGCAGCGTCTCGGCATACTGCACCGTGCGGTAACGGGCCTGCTCTGCCGCGAGTTGGGCGTCTGCCAGCCGGCCGCGGCTGATGAGGACCTCCAGCTTGACCTCGGCGGCGATCTGGGCGCTGGTGACGTCTGTGTCGAGGGCGCCGACGAGGACGTTGACCGCTTCGTCGGTGGTGCGCAGATACACGATTCCGCCGGGCCCGGGGACCTCTTCGACGAGCTTGAAGTCGTAGTCACGGCGGACGTAGGAGCCATCCGCTCCGAACGTGCCGTACACGGCCCGGAATCCGCGGTCCACGCTGCCGACGTTGACCAGGTTCTCCAGCACCCAGCGGGCGACGCGTTCGTGCTCGGCGACGGGACGGCCGGGGGCCTGGGCTGCGATGCGGGGCAACAGCCGTGCCACCACGTCCTCGTGGTCGGCGCCGGTGTCGAAGTCCATCTGAAGGGTGACGAGATCG
>DATMEI010000616.1:0-7195 GCA_035556995.1 Streptomyces sp. | reverse complement strand
TTCCGTCGCCGATCGTCGCGCCGGGCAGGTTCGGCACGCCCGCCGCCGCCACCGTGGCCTTGGCGGTGATCTTGTCGCCCATCGTGGCGATGGCGTGCGGGCTCGGGCCGATGAACGTCAGCCCCGCGTCCGCGCAGCGCTGCGCGAACGCGGCGTTCTCGGCCAGGAAGCCGTAGCCGGGGTGCACGGCATCGGCCCCGGTGGCCAGCGCCGCGCCGATGATCGCGTCGGCGCGGAGGTAGGACTCGGCGGGCGTCGTCCCGCCGATCGGCACCGCCAGGTCGGCCGTACGGACGAATCGCGCGTCCGCGTCCGCGTCCGAGTAGACGGCGACGGAGCGGATCCCGAGCCGCCGGCACGTGCGCTGGATGCGCTCGGAGACCTCTCCCCGGTTGGCAATGAGGACGGTCTCCACGGTCACATCCGGAAGACGCCGTAGCGGCGCTCGCTCTCGAACGGCGCGTTGTGGCAGGCCGACAGCGCGATCGCCAGCACGATCCGCGTGTCGCGCGGGTCGATCACCCCGTCGTCGTAGAGGCGTCCCGACAGGAACATCGGCAGGGACTCGGCCTCGATCTGCTGCTCGACCATCGCCCGCAGCCCGGCGTCGGCCTCCTCGTCGAACGGCTTGCCGCGTGCCGCCGCCGACTCCCGCATGACGATCGACATCACCCCGGCCAACTGCTGCGGGCCCATGACGGCCGACTTGGCGCTGGGCCAGGAGAACAGGAACCGCGGGTCATAGGCGCGCCCGCACATGCCGTAGTGGCCGGCGCCGTAGGAGGCACCCATCAGCACCGAGATGTGCGGCACCGTCGAGTTGGAAACCGCGTTGATCATCATCGCGCCGTGCTTGATGATCCCGCCCTGCTCGTACTCCTTGCCGACCATGTAGCCGGTGGTGTTGTGCAGGAACAGCAGGGGGATGTCGCGCTGGTTGGCGAGCTGGATGAACTGGGTGGCCTTCTGCGACTCCTCGCTGAAGAGCACACCGCGGGCGTTGGCGAGGATGCCCACGGGGTAGCCGTGCAGCTGCGCCCAGCCCGTGACGAGGCTCGTGCCGTAACGGGGCTTGAACTCGTCGAAGTCGGAGCCGTCGACGACCCGGGCGATGACCTCGCGCGGATCGAAGGGCGTCTTGAGGTCGGCGGGAACCACACCGAGGAGTTCGTCCTCGTCGTACTTCGGCGGAGCGGCGACCTGGCTGACGTACGAATCGGCGTGCGCCTTGCGCCAGTTGAGGCGGGCCACGACGCGGCGTGCCCGGCGCAGCGCGTCCGGCTCGTCCAGCGCGAAGTAGTCCCCAAGCCCGGAGACGCGGGTGTGCATGTCCGCGCCGCCCAGCTCCTCGTCGCCGGACTCCTCACCGGTCGCCATCTTCACCAGCGGGGGGCCGCCGAGGAAGACCTTCGACTGCTCCTTGACCATGATGACGTGGTCGGACATGCCGGGGACGTACGCTCCGCCGGCCGTCGAATTGCCGAACACCACGGCCAGGGTGGGGATTCCGGCCTCGGACAGCCTTGTGAGGTCGCGGAAGAGCGCGCCGCCGGGGATGAAGATCTCTTTCTGGCTGGGCAGATCCGCGCCGCCCGACTCGACGAGGCTGATGCACGGCAGCCGGTTGGCGTAGGCGATCTCGTTCGCGCGCAGCGCCTTCTTCAGCGTCCAGGGGTTGCTGGCTCCGCCGCGTACGGTCGGATCGTTCGCCGTGATCAGGCACTCGACGCCCTCCACGACTCCGATGCCGGTCACCAGTGAGGCGCCCACCGCGTAGTCGCTGCCCCAGCCCGCCAGCGGGGAGAGTTCGAGGAAGGGCGTGTCGGGGTCGAGCAGCAGCTCGATGCGTTCGCGGGCGAGCAACTTGCCGCGTTTGCGGTGCCGTTCGATGTACTTCTCGCCGCCGCCCGCGACCGACTTGGCCAGCTCGGCGTCGAGTTCGCCGATCCGCTCCAGCATGGTCCGCCGGTGCTCGGCGTATTCCTCGCCCGCCACGTCCAGCGCCGACTGCAGGATGCTCACGGGAC
This sequence comes from Streptomyces sp., assembly GCA_035556995.1. Lineage (GTDB taxonomy): Bacteria > Actinomycetota > Actinomycetes > Streptomycetales > Streptomycetaceae > Streptomyces. The sequence continues at coordinate 5,168 of DATMEI010000616.1, read as the reverse complement.
CAACCCCTCCGGTATCGCAGGCACTTCGACGTGCCGTGAACGCAGCCATTCCCCGAGGGCCTTGGCCTGCGGATCGAAACGCGCCTGCGAGGCGACACCCTCACCGAGCAGCCCTTCGATGACGAAGTTGACGGCCCGCAGATGAGGGAAGACGTGCCGGGTGACCGGCAAGTCGCCCGTCTCGGGCAGCAGTCGACGCAGCTCGTCGACGGTCAGCGCGTGCACCAGCCACCGCCACGCCTGCTCGCTGCGCACCCACACGCCCACGTTCGCGCTGCCGCCCTTGTCCCCGCTGCGCGCCCCGGCCACGGTGCCCAACGGCACCCTGCGCGTGGGCCCTTCGGGGAGCGGCTGCGGCAGCTCCGGCTCGGCGACCGGCGCCAACTCCTGTGTCCTGTGCGGCGCGTGGACGTCCTCGCGCCGCCCGCCCGGCAGCACGGCCACATGCGGTACGAGCCCCGCCTCCTCGTACGCGGCCTCGAACACCCCGTACGGCGCCCCCTTGCCGGGCGGCGCGGTCACATGGAAGCCGGGAATGCTCGCGAGCGCCAGCTCGATCGCCGCGCCGCTCACCGCCCGTCCCACCCTCTCCGGCGACGGGTCCCGCACGACCATGCGCAGCATCGCGCTCGCCTCCTCCTGCACGGGGGCGTCCGCCGTGTCCGTACGCGCGAGGCTCCACGTCAGCTGCGCGGGACGCTGCTCGCCCGCCCGCTCCAGCGCGTCCTCCATCTGCCCTTGTACGAGCGCCGCTTTGGCCTCGATGTCGAGGCCGGTCAGGACGAACGTCACCTCGTTGCGCCAGCCGCCCACGCGGGTCAGCCCGACCTTGAGGGTGGGCGGTGGCGCCTCGCCCCGTACGCCCTCGATGCGCACCCGGTCCTTGCCCGCGTCCCGCAGCCGCACCGTGTCCAGGCGTGCGGTCACGTCGGGTCCGGCGTAGCGGGCGCCGGCCGTCTCGTAGAGCAGCTGCGCTGTCACCGTGCCCACGGTCACCGCTCCGCCGGTGCCGGGGTGTTTGGTGATGACGGACGTTCCGTCCCGCGCGATCTCAGCGACGGGGAAGCCGGGGCGGCGTACGTCGATGCAGTCCTGGGCGAAGAAGGCGTAGTTGCCTCCCGTCGCCTGCGTACCGCACTCCAGCACGTGGCCCGCCACGACCGCGCCGGCCAGCGCGTCTCTGTCCTCGTCGGACTCCTCGGACCAGCCGAAGTGTGCGGCGGCGGCCCCGCTCACCAGTGCCGCATCCGTCACCCGGCCGGTGACCACGACGTCGGCGCCGCCGCGCAGGCATGCGGCGATGCCTCCGCCGCCCAGATAGGCATTGGCTGTCAGTACGCCCTCACCCCAGGAGCCCCGCGCCAGCACGTCGTCGCCCTCGACGTGCGCGACCGCCGCGGGCACGCCCACCCGCTCGCTCAACTCCCGTACGGCACCGGCCAGTCCGGCCGGGTTCAGCCCGCCGGCGTTGACGACGATCCGCACGCCCCGCTCCCTGGCGAGGGAGAGCCCGGTCTCCAACTGCCGCAGGAACGTCTTGGCGTAGCCGCGCTCCGGGTCCTTCAGCCGGTCCTTGCCGAGGATGAGCATGGTCAGCTCGGCGAGATAGTCCCCTGTCAGTACATCCAGTTCGCCGCCGGTGAGCATCTCCTCCATGGCCTGGAAGCGGTCGCCGTAGAAACCGGAGCAGTTGCCGACGCGCAGCACGTTCCCACTCATGGGCGCTCTTCCTTCCGCGGACGTCCCTGTCCGGGCAGCCCGGCGAAGGCCTGCGCGATCTCCAACCACCGTGCCGCGTCGGCTCCTTCGGCCCGCACGTCGGCGTCGTCCTTGTGTATCCGCTGCGTCACCAGCCGGCAGAAGTCCACGGCATCGCCGGTCACGCGCTGCCCGGCGTCCTCCGGTCCATGCGCCCACAACTCCCCGCCGAGGCCCCGCAGTTCGACCCGGAACTCCTCGGACGGCGGCTGCAGGCCACGTACCGCGTAGGCGAAGTCCCGCGCTCGTACGCCGATCCGCACGACGTGACGCAGCCGGGCCGTCGGCTCCCGCCGCTCGCCGAGCGCGTCGGCGACGTCCTCGCCGTGGGCCCAGGTCTCCATGAGCCGCGCGGTCGCCATCCCGGCAGCGCTCATCGACGGCCCGTACCAGGGGATCCTTCGCCCCCGCGGCACTTCCCCCAGCACCCGCAGCAGTTCGCCGCGTCCGGCACGCCACCGCTGAAGCAGCTCCGCGGGCGGCAGCGCGGCGCCGCGCTCCGCCCCGGCGTCGACGAAGGTCTCGGGCTCGGCGAGCGCGGCCTGCGAGGCGTCGCGGAAGGCGGCTTCCTCCGTCGCCGCCATCAGCGTCTGCTCGTCGGTCCACGCGAGATGGGCTATCTGGTGCGCGACGGTCCAGCGCGGAGCGGGCGTCGGCAGGGCCCACGCCTTCGCAGCGAGCCCCGCCACCAGCCGTTCCACGGCGTCACCTTCGTCCCGCAGGTCCGCCAGTACGGCCGCGGTCGCATCCCCAGCATCCGCCATCGCCCGCCCCATCTCCGCTCGTTCGGCACCACGAGAGTGACAGCGACGGAGGAAACAAGCAAGCGTGCTTGGATTATTTTTACCGAGGTGCGACGTGATCTGTTCGTACCCGACAAGCTCTGGCCCGGGCAGGTCAGCGGCGTCGGGCAGGGCGAGTTGATCAACCCGACACCGACCCGGCGCGGTGGTGGGCCAAGGTTTGTTCCGACATCCCCGTGCCGGGGTTCGGGCGGAGCGCTCCGCCCGAACCCCGGCTCGAAGGGCCCGTTCCCCTGGGTCCTTCAGGTCTTGCAGTTGCTCAGGTCAGGTCAGGTTGGCGCCGCACCCCTTGTGGCCATTGCTGACCCACTTGTGGGCGCTGATCCGGTTGTTGGCGCCCTTGCCGTTGGAAAGCTTGTTGTCGCGGAGGTCGTCCGCGTACAGCTCGCTCTGCTTCAGGCAGGCCTTGCCGCCCTTGTACCCGGCCTTGTCGTAGACCTTTACCTTGCTGTACTTGCCGACGCCCTTGTTGAGCAGCGAGGTCGCCTTGTTGTCGGACTTGCTGGACCAGTTGCTGCTGTTGCCCTTGGCCCGGGCGAGGTAGTCCTTGCAGTCGGTGCGGTTGTACGAGTAGGCGTATCCCGCCTTGGCCTTCTTGAAGGCCTTGTCGCAGTTCTTGCCCAGGACGTCCGCGCCGGCCGCCTGCGAGGCGGACTGCGCCCGGGTGTCGCCCGAGGGGGCGGAGGGCTGGGCGAGGGCCGACGGGACGAAGGCCCCGAGGCTCAGGACGCCGGCCGTTGCGACGGCCACGAGTGACTTGCGCATGATGTGTCTCTCCCCTTGCTGGAATGGATTGCGATGTGCTGGATCAGCCGCGACGTGCGGTCACCGCGCCGGCCGTGGTCAGCGCCCGGTGCTGGAGCCGCAGATAGGTGTCGACCTCGGCCCGGTACCGCGTACCGATGACCTTGTCGCGGTATTCCTGCTCCAGCCGGCGCGCGGTGCGCCCGAGTTCGCTGGAGCGTGCGCACAGCGCTTCGGCCACGGCGAGCCGTACCTCTGCGGCGTGTGCGCGATCCGGAGCCAGCCGTTCGTTGAGCTCCGGAAGCCGGTCACGGATCTTCTCCGGCGCGGCGTAGTCGTGTCCCTTGCCGCGCATGCAGTGCGACCACTTGCGCACCGCGTCCTTGAACCCGCGGTCCTGGGTGAGGTCCTCGGCGTACAGGGGAACCAGATTCTCGGCGACCTTGCTCGCGCGGAACCACTGCGCCAGATCGCCGTACAGGGTGTCCCGCGCGTTCGCGACGCAGCCGTCGAGCCGCGTGCCGACGCGGCCCCCCGCCGGCAGCCGCACGTTGACGACGCGGCTGTCCTCGTCGCCGAAGAGAGCCCGGTCCCAGCGGGCCAGTTCGCGCTCCGAAAGCCCCTTCAGATATGCGGAGTTGGGATCCTTCTTCCGTTCCTGCTCCGCCCGGCGGTCGAGAGCGCCGCCGTAGCCGTACCGGCGCGCCCAGCGGACGTCGTCGACGAAAAGGGTGGTGTTCTTCAGCTCGTCCGGGCCCGGTGCCCGCCCCGGCGAGTACTGCAGGCCGTGGCGCTGCATGCACCGCTGTATGAGCACCTGTTCGGCCCAGGCGAGCTTGCCCTCTTGGGCGTCCGTCAGCCGTTCGAGCCGGCCGGCGGGCGTCTCCTGCGCCCGGTCGGCCCCGGCCGTTCCGTCCTGTGGTGCGCCACAGGAGGCGAGTGCGGTCAGGGCAACGGTCACTGTCCCGAGCCGCGCGAACGTCTTGTGCATCAGGCCTCCCCCCGTACTTCGTGGCCTCTTGCTGGTCACGAAGCTACGGAGTGGCCTGATGTGCGGCCAGTTGCTTCGGCCGAGCCCGAAACAGCCGAGCTCACTGCGCCGGGCGGACCAGCTCCGGGCGGGTGAGGGGCGCCCCGCCCGGTCCTACGCCGGCTCCCCCGGCAGCCCTTCGGCCAGCACCTCCGCCAGATGACGGCTGGAGCGCCCTTCGAGCTGCTCCAGCTGAGTGCGGCACGAGTAGCCGTCGGCCAGCACCTCGGCGTCGGGCCCGGCCTGCCGTACGGCGGGCAGCAGTTGGTCCTCGGCGCAGGCCACCGACACCTCGTAGTGCCCCTTCTCGAAGCCGAAGTTGCCCGCGAGACCGCAGCAGCCCTTGCTCAAGTCCCCGACGAGCCCGGCACGTTCACGCAGCCGCCGGTCCGCCGCATCGCCGATGACCGCGTGCTGGTGGCAGTGGGTCTGGCCTGCGACGGGACGGTCGACACGGGGCGGTTCCCAGTCGGGGGCGTACTCCTCAAGCGTCTGCGCGAAGGTTCGTACGGACTCCGCGAGCCGTCGCGCACGGGGGTCGTCGCTCAGCAGCTCCGGCACATCGGTGCGCAGCGCCGCCGCGCACGGCGGCTCCAGCACGGTGACGGGCAGCCCCGCGTCCAGGGCCGGTTCGATGTGGTCGAGGGTGCGGCGCATGACCGTACGGGCCTGGTCGAGCTGCCCCGTGGAGACGTAGGTGAGGCCGCAGCACACCTGCTTCGGCGGCACGGTGACACGCAGCCCGGCGTCCTGAAGTACGCGCACCGCCGCCGAACCAGCCTCGGGTGAGAGGTAGTTGGTGAATGTGTCCGGCCACAGCGCGATCTGCTTGC
>DATMEI010000615.1:0-7768 GCA_035556995.1 Streptomyces sp. | reverse complement strand
TGCCCGTTACCTCGTGCCGGCAAGGGCAGCGGTCTCCTTCGCCCGTACGCCGGTCGCCGACGGCGACACCGTCACGGTGGACGAGGGGCTGGAGCTGCGCGCCATGTCCACGCCCGGTCACACCCCGCACCACACGTCGTACGTCCTGGAAGAGCACGGCCATGGAGTGGTGGCGTTCACCGGTGGATCGCTGCTGATCGGTACGGTCGGCCGTCCGGATCTGGTGGAGCCGCGGCTGACCGAGCAGCTGGCCCGGGCCCAGCATGCCTCCGCGCACCGGCTGGCCGGCGAACTCGACGACGAGGTCGAGGTTCTGCCCACGCACGGCTTCGGCAGCTTCTGTTCCTCGGCGCAGGCCGCGGGCGAATCCACCACGATCGGTGCCGAGCGGAAGAGGAACGACGCGCTCGTCAAGGGCGTGGACGCCTTCGTGTCCGGGATGCTCGCGCAGCTCGACGACGTACCGGCCTATTACGCGCACATGGGCCCGGTCAACGCCGCGGGGCCCGCACCGGTGGACCTCACCCCGCCGCAGCAGGCCGACGCCGGGCAGATCGCTGCCCGGCTCGCGGACGGCGAGTGGGTGGTTGACCTGCGCAGCCGTGTCGCCTTCGCCGCCGGGCACGTCCCCGGCTCGTACAACTTCGAGTACGAGGGGAAGCTCGCCACCTATCTGGCGTGGCTGATCCCGGGGGACAAGCCCGTGACGCTGCTGGGTGAGAGCCCCGGGCAAGTCGGTGACGCGCAGCGGGAGCTGGTTCGTGTGGGCATCGACCGTCCGGCTGCGGCTGCCGCCGGCGGCCCGGACGACTGGATGCGCGAGGAGGAGAAGCCCGCGACCTTCCCCCTCGGCACCTTCGCGGATCTGGCCGGAGCACGCACCGGCGGCGAGAGGCCCGTCGTGCTCGACGTGCGCCGCGACTCGGAGCGCGCCCGCGGATATCTCGACGGCTCGGTGCACATTCCCATTCATCAGCTTCACAGCCGGCTCGGCGAGGTGCCGCCCGGTGTGGTGTGGGTGCACTGCGCGACCGGGATGCGGGCGGCGATCTGCGCGTCGCTGCTGGATGCCGCCGGGCGCAGCGTTGTCGTCGTCGACGACTGCTTCGATGCGGCGTCCGGGGCGGGAGTGGCCATGGTACGGGCCGAGCAGGGCTGAGCCCTTAGCGGGTGTCGCCGTCGCCGGCTTCGGGCTGGCCCAGGGCGTAGTACGACGCCAACTCATCGGGAAGCGGCGGGACTTCGACCGGGTCGCCGCCCGAGCGCAGCGAGCGCGTGGCCGCGTGACCCGCGGCGACGGCTTCGCGTGCCGCGACGGGAGAGGTCTCGGTGTGACCGCCGCCGGCGGCGAAGCGGAGGAATTCCTCGACCAGCAGCCGGTCGGCACCGCCGTGTGCCTCGTGTCCCTCGTGTGTTCCGTGCGTTCCCTGTGACTGCGGGACTTCGACGGTCTCGTCGGCGTCGTCGCGGTAGCCGGACCGGCGGGAGTTCCAGACCTTGATGACCGAGCCGTCGAGATCGCCGAAGTTCTCCAGGCGTCCGTGGTCGCCGATCACCGTGTAGTTGCGCCAGTAGTCGGGGGTGAAGTGGCACTGCTGGTAGCTGACGAGGACGCCGTTGTCCGTACGGCCGGTCAGCATGCTGATGTCCTCGACGTCGACGACCGGGTTGAGTCCGGTGAGGGCGGTGGGCGGCCAGTTCTCCGACGGGTCGTACCAGTCCGTCATGCGCTCGCCGGCACGGTCCTCGCGCTCGGATATGCCGCCGTAGACCGCGAGATCGCCGAGCGCGGTCACCCGGCGTATGAAGCCGCCCGCCAGCCAGTGGATGACGTCGAGGTCGTGGGCGCCCTTCTGCAGCAACAGGCTTGTGGTGTTGCGCCGTTCGGCGTGCCAGTCCTTGAAGTAGAAGTCTCCGCCGTGGCCCACGAAGTGCCGGCACCACACCGCTCGTACGCGGCCTATCGCGCCGTCGAGTACGAGCTGCCGCATCTGCCGGATCACGGGGGCGTGCCGCAGGTTGTGGCCGACGTAGAGCCGGGTGCCGGTGGCTTGCGCCGTACGCAGCACCAGGTCGCAGTCTTCGGTGGTGATGGCGAGCGGCTTCTCCACGAAGACGGGGATGCCGGCGTGCAGCGCGTCCAGAACGCCCTGCGCGTGCAGATGGTCGGGTGTGAGGACCATGACCGCGTCGAGGCGGGCGTCCAACAGCGCCCGGTGGTCCGGGTGTACGGGCACATCGGGGCCGAACAGCGCCTGCGCTGTCTGCCGTCCGCGTGGGTGCGGGTCGGCGCACGCCACGACTCTCGATCCGCTTCCGGGACGGTGGGCGTGTACAGCCAGCCGCGCCCGCTCGCCGACTCCCACGACACCGATGCGCAGGTCGTCACTCGTCATGGTCTCGCCGTCCCGATATCGAAGAGTCCTTCATAACCGTCGGCTTGAAGCCTTCACGCCCGGCTGGATTTATGCAACAGTCCTCAATCAATCCGGTCGGACGATCCCGTCCGGCTCGATCCGGCCAGGCCCGCCGTCTCGGCTCGGCTCGGTCCTGAAGTGAGGGGAGGTGCGCGGCGTGCGAGGCCACGATCTGGCAGCTCTGCGGCGGTTGAACACGATCGCCGTGCTGCGCTTCCTGCGCTCGCAAGGCCCCGAGCACCCGCAGTCGCTGAGCCAACTCGCCGCCGCGACAGGGCTGTCGCGCCCCACCGTCGATCAGGTCGTCGAGGAGCTGACGCTGCAGGGGTGGCTGAAAGAGGCGGCCGACACCGCGGCAGGACGCTCCGGCCGGCCCGCCCGGCGCTTCCGCTTCCGCGGCGAGGCGGGAAGGGTCGTCGGAGTCGACATCGGCCTGCACAAGATCGTGCTGCTGCTGTCGGACCTCGCCGGTGACATCACCGCATCAGAACGCGAGGACATAGACCCGCACATGGGAGGCGCGGAGCGTCTCGCCTTCCTCCGTGCCCGCATCGACCGGTTCCTCGGCGACCACAAGGTGCGTACGGACGAGCTGTGGGGGCTGTGCGTCGGTGTGCCCGGCATAGTCGGCGAGACCGGCCGGATCATGTCGGTGATCGTGCCGGAGTGGTCGGAGTTCGAGCTGGCCCGCAGGCTCGCCGACGCCTTCCCCTGCCCGATACTCGCCGAGAACGACGTCAACCTCGCGACGATGGCCGAGCATTGGCGCGGAGCGGCGCAGCTCGCCGACGACGTGGCCTGCGTACTGATCGGCCACCGCTCCTCGTGCGGCGTACTCCTGGGCGGCCGGCTCCATCGCGGACACCGCGGCGCAGCAGGCGAGTTGGGCCTCCACCGCCAACTCGGCCTGGCTCACGCACACGAGGCGCTCGCATGGCGGGGCGAGCGCGAAGAAGGCGAGTCCGAGGTGGCCGCGCTCGCCCGTGCTGCCGCTGCCCGGGACCCCGGCGCTCTGGAGGTCCTCGACCGCTACGCCACCCGCCTGGCCCCCGGCATCGGGGCGCTGCTTCTCGCAGTCGACCCCGAACTGATCGTCCTCTCGGGCGGGATGACCCCCGCCGGTGAGGCGCTGGTCCCGCTGCTTACCCAGCATCTGCGGGACGTCCCCGTGGACATCGCCCTGCACGTGCCCCGCATCGCCGTCAGCACGCTCGGCGAGCAGGGCGTGGCGCTCGGCGCTGTACGCAAAGCCCTCGACACCGTCGAAGCAGTGCTCTCCGACGCCACCGCTCCGTTGCCGTCCGTGGGTCGCTGAGCCCGGTCCCGTACAGCGCCACCGCGGTCGCCCGTACAGCGCCACCGCAGTCGTCGTCACGGCTTTCGCACGTCACGGCTCCTGCACGTCACGGCTCCCGCACACACCCCGTCCCTCATCAGTCCCCACTCCTCCCCACCATCCTTCGCCCCTTCGGAGGCGCGCATGCGCAGGAGAACTCTGCTCGCCGGAGCGCTGGCGGCGCCCGTCGCGGCCACCACGGCCACCGGCTGTACGAACGGAGGCTCGTCGTCGGGCACTTCGGGCGGCGGCCGTACCACCATCTCGTACGGGATGTGGGATCCGCTCCAGGTCGCCGGCATGAAGAAGATCATCAAGGCGTTCGAGGCGGATCACCCCGACGTCTCGGTCGAGATCCAGGTCACCCCCTTCACGTCCTACTGGACGACCTTGAAGACCGGGATGCGGGGCGGCGCCGCCCCCGATGTGTTCTGGATGAACGCCGTCAACCTGCAGTTGTATGCCGAGGGCGGCGCGCTGCGGCCGCTGGACGAGTTCATCGAGCGCGACGGGTTCGACATGGGCGTACACCCCGAGGAACTGCTGCGGATGTACACCTACAAGGGCACGCGCTACGCGATGCCGAAGGACTTCGACACCATCGGCCTCTGGTACAACAAGGAGCTCTTCGACAAGGCGGGCATCAAGTACCCGGACGAGAGCTGGACTTGGGAGACGGTCCGGGACGCCGCGGCCGAGATGACCGACCCCCGGCGGGGCGTACACGGCATCGCCGCCGAGATGAGCAGGCAGTACACGTACTACAACACCATCGCCCAGGCCGGTGGTTACGTCATCCGCGACGGCAAGTCCGGGTTCGGAGACCCGCGCAGCATCGACGGGCTGCGCTTCTGGACCGATCTGATCGACAAGGGCCACTCGCCGTCCCAGAGCGCGATGACCGACACCAGGGGCCGTCAGCTCTACATCTCGGAGAAGGTCGCCATGAACTACGACCTCTCCGCGATGGCCTCGCAGTTGTACGCGGCGCCCGCGATCAAGGACCACGGCAGTGTCGCCGTCCTGCCCGAGGGACGCCGTCGGGCGACCACCATCCACGGCCTTGCCGCGGCGATATCGGGCAAGAGCGAACACCCCGAGGCGGCCTGGAAGTTCGTGAAGTTCCTGGGCTCGCGGAAGGCCGCGGAGATCCAGGCACGCGAGGGCGTCACCATCTCCTCCTACGCCGGCACTCAGGACACCTGGGTGAAGTCCATGCCGGAGTTCGACCTCCAGGTCTTCATCGACATGCTCGACTACGCCGTCCCGTACCCGGCGTCCAAGGGCACCGCGGTGTGGGAGAACCTCCAACCGCAGCTGCTGGGCGGCCCCTTCAGCGGCAAGGGCGGCATCGAAGGCGCCGCCCGCACCCTCGCCCGTCAGATGGATCTCGCCCTGGAACAGGAGAAGTGACGACCATGGCTGTCTTCCCCTCCACGGCAGCGGCGCAGTCAGCCGGCAGAGCGCAGCAGCGCCGCAGCAGCAGCCCACCGAGGAACACGAAAAGGCGCTCGCGCTCGCAGCGTGCCGCGTACTTGTTCATCGCGCCCATCGCGCTGGGCTTTCTCGTCTTCTACATCTGGCCGCTGCTGCAGACCTTCTGGTTCAGCTTCACCTCCTTCGGGGCCTTCGGCGGCAACACCTGGGTGGGAGGCGGGAACTACGAGCGGGTGGTGCGTGACGTCACCGTCGGGCAGGCCCTGGTCAACACGCTGCTGTACATGGCGATGGGCCTGATGACGCTGCCCGTCGCGATCATTCTCGCCGACCTGATGAACCGGCGCGGGCTGCGCGGCGTGCCGGTGTACCGGGCGCTGTACTTCATGCCGTTCATCACCATGCCCGCGGCGGTCGGCCTCGTCTGGAACTGGCTCTACAACGGCGACTTCGGGATGGTCAACGAGGTGCTCTCGTGGATCGGCGTCGACGGCCGCTACTGGATCTCGGACCCGTCGACCGCGGTCTACGCGATCGGCGCCGTGATGATCTGGTCCCACATCGGCTACTACCTGATCATTTTCATCGCCGGCATCAAGGCCATACCGAGGGACTACTACGAGGCCGCCGAGATCGACGGGGCCGGTCCGGTGCGGCGCTTCTTCCGCATCACACTGCCGCTGCTCAGCCCGAGCATCTTCTTCGCCTCGGTCATCTGCGTCATCAACTCGCTCCAGCAGTTCGACCTGATCTTCGTGATGATGAGCCCCGAGAATCCGGCGCTCGGCGATACGCAGTCGATCGTGACGCTCTTCTTCAAGTGGGCCTTCGCTGAGAACGCCCAGGGCCCCGCTGCGGCGCTCGCGTTCCTCCTCATGCTGCTGATCGCGGCCCTCACGTACCTGCAGTTCCGGTTCCAGAAGAGGTGGGTCCACTATGGCTGAGGCCGAGGTGACGACGACGTCCGTACGCTCAGGCCGCTTCGACCTGGGTGCGCTCGCCACCCACGTGGTGCTCTCGCTGGGCGCGGTCGCCATGGTCTTCCCGTTCGTCTGGCAGGCCCTGACCGCTTACAAGACGATGCCCGAGGCCGTGCAGGTGCCGCCCAGCGTCCTGCCCGAAGAGTTGAACTGGGCTGCGTTCCAGCAGGTGTTCACGGCCCTGCCGTTCATGGAGATGCTCGCCAACAGCTTCCTGAACACCGCGGGCCGTACGCTCGGGCAGCTCGTCTTCTGCTCACTGGCCGCCTACGCCTTCGCCCGCCTCCAGTTCAGGGGGAAGAACGTGCTGTTCGCGGTCTTCCTGTCGGTGCTGATGGTGCCCTCGCAGCTGCTCGTCCTCCCGCAGCACGAGATCATCCAGAAGCTGGGGCTGCTCAACACCATTCCGGCGCTCTTCCTGCCCGGCATGTTCAGCGCGTTCGGCACCTTTCTGCTGCGGCAGTTCTTCATGGCGCTGCCCAGGGAACTGGAGGAAGCGGCCCGCATCGACGGCGCCGGACCCTTCCGGATCTTCTGGAGCATCATGCTTCCGCTGGTACGCCCGGCACTGGCGGCACTCGCCGTCATCACGGCCATGTGGTCGTGGAACGACCTGCTGTGGCCACTGGTGGTCAACACCGATCCGTCCAAGGTGCCGATCAGTGCAGGACTCATATCCCTGGAGGGTCAGTTCATGACGAACTACCCCGTCCTGATGGCCGGTTCGGTCATCGCCAGCCTGCCCATGCTGATCCTCTACCTGCTGCTGCAACGCCACTTCGTCCAGGGCATCGCGCTCAGCGGCTCGAAGGGCTGAGCCCCCGGAACCCCGACCCGCACGCACCCATCCACCCAACCCCCCACCCCCGAACCGGAACTGGAAGGCAGTCGCATTCATATGCCGGAACTCGCAGTGGGGCTGATCGGCGCCGGCGGCATCGCCCGCGCCCATCTGCCCGCCTGGCTCGAACTCGGAGCACGAGTGACCGTGTTCACCCACGACGACAGCGGGGCGCGTCTGGCAGCGGAGTACGCCGGTCAGGGCGTCCACGGACTCCAGGGCGTCCAAGTTGCCCGTACGATCGACGAGTTGCTCGACAGCAGCGAGGCCGTCGACGTATGCACCCCCACCCACACCCACCGCGAGGTCGTCCTCACCGCGCTGCGCGCGGGCGTTCACGTCGCCTGCGAGAAGCCTCTCGCGCTGACCCCCGGGCACGTCGAGGAGATGATCGCCGAGGCCGCCCGCGCCGGTGTCCTGCTCTTCCCCGCCCACGTGGTGCGGTACTTCCCCGAGTACGCGGCCATGGCGAAGGCCGTGGCCGGCGGAGCGGTCGGAGAGCCCGCGGTGCTGCGCTTCACCCGTACGGGCACCTACCCGGTGTGGTCGCCGTGGTTCGCCGACCCGGAGCTCTCCGGCGGCCTGCTCGTCGACCAGATGATCCACGACTTCGACTTCGCGAGGCTCCTGGCCGGTGAAGTCGTCCGCGTGCACGCCCACGTCCGCGGCCATCAGGAGGCACCCGCACCGGCCGGCTGCGTGGCTGCCGCGACGGCCGTACTCACCCACGCCTCCGGGGCGATCAGCCACGTCCACG
>DATMEI010000614.1:0-9772 GCA_035556995.1 Streptomyces sp. | reverse complement strand
CGCGTCGGTGAGACCCTTGAAGGTCTTGCCGAGCATCACGAAACCGCCGTCGGGGCGCCTGGCACCCAGATGAAGGTTCGAGAGCGTGCCCGTACGCCTCCCGTGTCCCCACTCGGCTGCCAGCACCACGAGGTCCAGAGTGTGCACCGGCTTCACCTTCAGCCAGGACGCGCCGCGGCGGCCGGCGCTGTATGCCGAATCCAGCGCCTTGACCATGACGCCTTCCTGGCCCTGTTCCAGCACTTCACGGGCGAACTCCTCTGCCGCTGTGCGCTGTTCGGCGCTCCCCGGGGCGTCGAGTTCGAGGCGGCGTACGCGCAGCTCCTCGGGCACCACCTGGGCCAGAGCCTCGTGGCGCTCCCGCACCGGCAGGTCCACGAGGGTGCGGCCGTCCACCGACAACAGGTCGAAGAACCGGGGCGTGACCGGCAGCGTCGCGCGCGCTGTCGGCACATCCAGTTGTGAGCCCACACGCTGGGAGGTCTCCTGGAAGGGACGCGGCCGCCCCCTCTCGTCCAGGGCGATCACCTCGCCGTCGAGCACGGCCTGCTGTGCTCTCAACGCCCCTGCCGCCTGGACCAGTTCGGGCAGCCGGCCGGTGATGTCGTCCAGGGTGCGCGTATAGACAGTCACGCGCTCGCCGTCCTTGTGCACCTGCACCCGGATGCCGTCCAGCTTCTCCTCCACCACGCACGGTCCGAGCTTCTCCACGGCCTCCAGTACGTCCTTCGCGCTCTGCGCCAGCATCGGCAGCACCGGACGGCCCGTGCGCAGCTCGAACCGGTCCAGCGCGGCGGGGCCTTCGGCCAGCAGCGCATGTGCCACGGCGCCCAGGGAACCACCGAACATCACCGCACGCCGTACGTCGGCCGCGGGGACTTCGACCGCCTCCGCCAGTCCTTCCACAGCGAATGCGTCCAGCGCGCCCTGCCGCAACTCGCCGGTCAGCAGCCGGAAGAGGAAATGCTGCTCCTCCTCGGTGGCCGCGGACATCAGCACCCCGAGCTGCCGTGCACGCTCCGCTTGTGCGCCCTTGCCGCGTACGGCCGCGATCCTCTCCAGCGACTCGTCCACTTCCGGGACCGTCAAGTGCGCCTCGGACGCGGGCGGATGCCGCTCGGTGAGCGCGCTGAAGCCCACCCCCGTCCGGCGCTGCGGCAGCCTGCCCGCCAAGTACGTGACGACGAGAGGCACTTCGTCAGGCGACGCCGCACGGAACATCCGCGCGAGCAGCGCCACCTTCTCCTTGCGTGAGGAGACAATGGTGATCTCCCGGGAGGTACGGGCGATGTCGGCCAGCAGCATGGTTCCATCCTCGCCCAGCCCTCCCGGGCACGCAGCACACCCCGTCACCGGGTGCGGGGATCAGCGCTGCGGATCGTGGCCCCAGTTCATGAGCGAGAAGCGCCAGGCAGTTTCGCTGACATCACCCCGTGGACGGTGCTTGAGCTGCCGGTCGATGTGCCGGATGGCCCTGCGCATGTGAACGAGGTCGTCGGCGGTGAAGTCCGCCCTGCGGGTCCGCAGCAGCCGTACGATACGGCGCCCGGAGGCATGGCCGTGGCTCTCGCCCACGCCCTTGTGCCGGCCCACGTTGCGTGACTCCTCCGTGGCGAGCCAGCGCTCCAGCTGGCCCACGGGCATGTTCACGGCATTCTCGAAGTCGGTGAAGAGTTCCTCGCGTTGGACGCGCTGCTGCTTCGTGTCGCTCATGAGGCGCGGCCACCTCTCTTGTACAGGTGTTCAGAATCGTGCACTGCGCTGACGTCCGGCGGTTCTCCCTCACCCGGGAAGGCGCTGCCCGTACGGCTGACGGCCCGCGTCCCCTCGGCGATCTTGCGGCGGACCCTTCCGACCGCCACGCTTCCCTGCGTCCTCCAGGAGCGCCGGTCACCCCTGTGGATCTTCCTGCCCCTCGACATTTACATGCCTTTCACCTGTTTTGTCGTTTCTCGTCGCCGAGTGCCCGCATCCCGGCGGTGAATGCCTGCAGTGACGGCCCGCCTCGTCGCGTCCGCGGCCCGGAGGTGCACGCCCGTCCATGTGCTGGAAAACTCTCTGTAGTCGCTCCATCACCATCCGCCAACGCCCTCGGTGTGCCCTGCCGGGCTGACCTCTCGGGAAGGAGCCGCCATGCAGCGTCGGCCGAGCGCCCACGTACGTGAGGGGAGCCAGGACGCCCCCAGCTTGGGCATCGACCCCGATCAGGACACTTCAGCACTCATCGAGACGCTTCTGACACGGCACATCGCCCAGCGCCGAGAAGAGGCCGCCCGCAGCAGCGGCCGATTCGCGCAGGACGTCATCGACCTGCTCGCCGACGTGGTCCTGCGCGGCGGCAAGCGCACGCGTCCCGCATTCCTGTGGTGGGGCTGGCGCGGCTGCGGCGGCGAACCCCGCGGCAATCGCGCCGAGGCCGTACTCAAAGTGGCGACCGCTCTCGAACTGATCCAGGCGTGCGCGCTCATCCACGACGACCTCATGGACGGATCGCTTCTGCGACGCGGTGCCCCCTCCGTGCACGTCGCCTTCGCAGACCAGTACCGGGCGGCCGGACTGCGCGGCAACGCCGACGCGTTCGGCGCATCCGCGGCCATCCTCGCGGGTGACCTGGCCCTGGTGTGGGCCGACGACCTCTTCGAGACAGCCGGACTCGACGCCAAGGCCCGGCGGGCCGTCGTACCGCCCTGGCAGGCCATGCGCACCGAAACGATCGCCGGCCAGTACCTCGACCTCTACGGGCAGGGCACGGGCGTGAACTCTCCGGAGGAGTCTCTGCGGGTCGCCTACCTCAAGAGCGGTCTCTACACCGTCGAGCGCCCCCTCCATCTGGGAGCCGCCATGGCGGGCGCCGGCCCGGACCTCATCGCGGCCCTGCGGCGGGCCGGGCGCAGCGCCGGTGTTTCCTTCCAGTTGCGGGACGACCTCCTCGGAGTCTTCGGCGGACCCGACCACACCGGGAAACCGGTCGGCGAGGACATCAAGGACGGTGCCTCCACCTACCTGATGGCCATCGCACTGCAGCGGGCACGCGCACACAGCAGGTACGGGGCCGAGCAGCGGCTGCGTGACGCCCTGGGAAACCGGTCGCTGAGCGCCGACGAACTGCAGGAAGTACGGGAACTTCTCACCGGACTCGGCGCTGTCGCCGCCGTCGAAGCGCGCATCGACCAGCTGACCGCATCCGCACTCACCGCCCTGGGCCAGGCCGGTCTCGTGCCACCCGCGGACCAGCGGCTCACGGAACTCCTGCGGAGCGTCTCCGCCACTTCCGGCTGACGGAGACCGGACGGGACCGGACCGGACGCGACGGACGCGACCGGACCGCACAGGCGAGGCGCGGGCGCCGGACGAATCGACGGCCCGATGCACCGGCTCCCGAATGGGGTACGAGCGGGCCGTCCCGACGGGCGCCACGAGGTCACCGGTGTTGGCATGGGGGAGTGCCGCCCGCCGCCCAGGCGGGACCCGTCCATGTGGAGAGGGAGACAGCCGTGCCCAGCAGCGCCCCCGAACCGAAATACACCGTCCCCGGCATGAGCCAGCAGGACGGCGGCGACGTCATCCAGCTGCTGAAGATGCGTCTGCACGCACTCAACGACCTTGCTCTCACCCTCAAGCACATCCACTGGAACGTGGTCGGCCCGCACTTCATCGCCGTACACGAAATGCTCGACCCGCAGGTCGACTCCGTACGCGACATGACCGACACCACCGCCGAACGGATCTCCACGCTCGGCGGCTCGCCCCACGGCACTCCGGGCGCACTCGTGGCCGAACGGCACTGGGAGGACTACACGATCGGCCGCGCAGAGTCCATCGAACACCTCGGTGCGCTCGACCTGGTCTACACGGGCATCATCGAGGACCACCGTGCGGCGGCGAGGGCGACCGACGTGAGCGACCCGGTCACACAGGACATGCTCATCGAGCAACTGCGCGGCCTCGAACTCTTCCAGTGGTTCGTCCGCGCGCATCTGGAGAGCGCGGGCGGTGCGCTGAGCACCAGCAGCGCCAGTTCAGAGCGGGATGCCGCCAGCAAGGCCACCGAGCAGGCCCGCAGACAGCCCTGATCCCGAACTGCCCTTCCGCAGCCGGAAGTTGCTGCGAAAAAAAGGGGTGGACAGGCCAGCCCCGTACTGCCTTACTGTATCGATACAGACTTAATCGATACAGTAAGGCAGTACGCCATGGACTCACGAGCCAAACGGGCCACGTTGCAGACCATCGCGGACGAGCTCGGCGTCTCACGGACGACCATCTCCAACGCCTACAGCCGGCCCGACCAGCTCAACCAGGCCCTGCGCGAGCGCATCCTCGCCACCGCCCGGCGCCTCGGCTACCCGGGCCCGGACGCCACAGCCCGCTCGCTGCGCCGGGGGAAGGCCGGAGCGATCGGTCTGGTCTTCACCGAGACCCTGCCCTACGCCTTCGCCGACCCCTACTCCGTCGGATTCCTCCGCGGAGTCGCCGAAGTCGCCGAGACCTCCGGTACGGGCCTGCTGCTCATCCCCACACCGCCCGGAGCCGAGGACCCCGAGACGGCCGTACGCGATGCGGTGGTGGACGGCTTCTGCCTCTACTGCGTGCCTCTCGGCCACCCCGCACAACAGGTGATCAGGGCAAGGGGGCTCCCGATCGTCATGACCGACGAGACCGACGACCCGACGATCCCGTACGTGGGCATCGACGAGCGGGCCTCCGCACGCCTCGCCGCCGAACATCTCGTAAGGCTCGGGCACCGGCGCATCTCGGTACTCGTCGATCAGGTCGTCGAGCCCGGGAAGCCGGGCCCCGCCACGCTGGAGGAGCAACTCGCCAGTCCCTGCGCCGATATCAGGGGACGCCTCGCCGGTTACCGCGACGCATTCGAAGAGGTGGGCATCGACTGGGCGGGAGTGCCCGTCGTCGCAGCAGGCCGGAACGTACGCTCCGAGGCTGCCCAGGCTGCCTCGCCTCTGCTCGACGTCGCCGACCGGCCCACCGCGGTGCTCGCGGTGAGCGACGTGCTGGCCCTGGGTGTTCTCGATGCCTGCGGGCAGCGAGGGCTTCTTCCCGGACGTGACATCTCCGTCGTGGGATTCGACGACGTCCCCGAAGCCGAACGGGCCCGGCTCACGACCGTGCGCCAGCCCATGAGGGAGAAGGGCCGCCTCGTCGGCCGGCTCCTGCTGGAACCGCCGGGCGAGGAGAAAGTGCCGCGGATCAAACTGCCCACCGAACTCGTCGTACGGGCGACCACCGGCCCCGTACCCCGCTGACGGACAAGGAGAAGACATGCTTCCGATCGCAGGCCACCTCGCCGTGGACGCCACCCGGCGTCACGTCGACTCCGCCTTGCCCGATGCTCCCGTGGTCACGGAGGAGCCCCGCCCGCCGGCCGGACCAGGCAGGTCACGGCAGACCTTGGCGCGGACGCTCCGGCGGCTCGCAGACCGGCTGGAGCCGCCCCGCTGCGCCGACCACACGCTCCGGCCGCACCCGCGATAGCAGCTCAACAGCCTTGGCGCTGCCCGATGTTCCCCGGACCCGGCCCCGGACCCGGCCCCGGACCCGGCCCCGGACCCGGACGTGAGTCCGGGGCGTGGGTCCGGGGCGTGGGTCCGGGGCCGGGTGTCATTCGCGTTCTGCCGGAGCGGGACGGAGGGTGAGGGTTCGAGCGGTGTGCCGTTCGACCGCTGCGCGGCTGTAGAGCAAGGGGAAGGCGCCGTCCTCGGCCCACTGGGCGAACAGGTCCCGGTAGTGGGGACTTGAGGGATCCCCCGACTGTCCGGGGGAGTTCATCGCCACGGAACCGTCCCAGGCGCCGACGTCCACGACGAGGCGGAACGTGGCGCCGCCGCTCTGGCGGAAGTCGGAGGAGTAGGAGGCAGCGCCGACGGTGTCGCCGCTGCCTCCCCGCGCTGCGGGCCCCACAGTTGCCCATTCCGGTGACGCCACGGCGTCGGCGTCCTCCCCGCCGCCACTGCCGTAAGAGCCCTGTCCCTGCAGGGACTTCAGGGCGGTGAGCGGGTGCCGCAACAGGCTCTGATGCAGGTCTCCCCAGCGCCAGCCGGACCGTTCACGGCCCAGCAGCCGCTCCGTGCCGGTCACGGCATCGGCGAGTGTGGTGAGGATGAGGTCTCGCAGCGTGCCCGACGGGTCGGGGCCGAGCCGGTCACCGGGCGTCAGCAGCAGACCCAGGTCCACGCGCGCGTCGGCTGCGGCGTCCTCACCGGGCAGGACGCGGGCCAGCGCCCGTTCGACCTGCCCGGCCGGCAGCAGACGCCGCAGCGCCGCGCGCAGTACGGCTGGACGCAGATGCCGCCGGTACCAGACCTCGAACAGCACCGCCGCAGCCGAGTCCGGCGACAGGGCGGCGTCCCACTCACGCAGCAACTCCAAGGCCCAGGCGACGCGTTCGTCCTCGCAAGTCAGTCCCCGCACCAGCGACTGGATGCTGCGGGCGGGCAGGCTGACGTGATCGCTCTGCAGCCGGACGCTGTCCTCGATGCTCCAGTTCCCGGCGCTGCCGAGCTGCTCGCTGATGCGGCGATGCCGGTAGGGCGCGTACCAGTCGTAGGTGACTGTGCGTTCCGCGTTGGGGTAACCGGCAGGCAGGTTCATCTCGTTGGCCGTGGCGAGCCATCCCGCTTCCGGGTTCTGCGCGGAGGGCATCGCGCCGGAGTCCTGGAAGCCCGCCCATTCGTAGCGCCCGTCGCCCGGAACGGGCAGCGTGCCGTCCCAGTTGGGACGCAAGGGCACCCGGCCGGCCGGGCACCAGCCGACAGTGCCGTCGGACGAGGCGTAGACCTGGTTCTCCCCGGGCGCACCCCAGCGTCGCATCGCGGCGGTGAACGCGGCGGGGTCCGCCGCCCCCATGTAGTCCATGCTGCCCAGATAGGGCGCCATACCGGGCTCGAGCCACGCTGCCCGCACAGCGAACGCCGCGTCCTTTTCGGGGTGTTGGCGGATGACGGGGCCGTGACGGGTGAACCACAGTTCCACCTCGGCTGGTTCGCTGTCCTTGACCGGGATGGTCTCGGTCACCCCGACCATGGCCTCCCACGCGTCCCCGTACCGGTATTCGGTGCCGCGGGCAGGGTTGGTGCGGTAGACGTACAGGTCCTCCTGGTCGATCGGGAAGATCGTCAGGCCGAACGCGATCCGACCGTTGTGCCCGATGGAGATGCCGGGCAGTGCGGGCTCCCCGGCGCCGATGACATCGAGGCCCGGCGCCGAGAGATGGGCGAGGTAGCGCAGCGAGGGCAAGGTCAGGGCACGGTGCGGGTCGTTGGCCAGCATGGGACGTCCAGTGGACGTACGGGACGGCCCGAGCACCCAGTTGTTGCTGCCGTCCAGGCCCTGGCGTGGCGCGGGCGGCGCACCGGGTGCGGCGGCCGGTGCCCAGGGCGGTGTGGTCGCCAGCCGGTACACCCGCAGCACGTCGTCGGGGATGACCGACAGGTCCAGGCCCTCCGGCACCCGCAGTTCGTGCGGTGCGGGCTCCCGCACCCGTCGCAACTCCTCGACCTGCGGGCCGAATTCGCGCAGTGTCAGTGCGCGGTCGACCTCTTCCTGAAGGTTGTAGTGGAGACCGTGGCTGCGGATACGGGCCACGTCCGATGGGTCCCAGCAGGAGGGCTCGTAGCCGAGCAGTGTGAACTCCGGCGGCAGCAGGGAACGTTCTGCGCGGCACAGCGAGACGAAGGCGTTGACGCCGCCGGTGAACGCCTCAGCTGCCCGCTCGACGTCCGCCCCGTATGCGGCCCATTCGGCTTCCATGCTGCCGCGGTACAGGAACAGCCGTGCCGCGCGGTCGTGTTCGAGACACGCCTCGCCGAACACCTCCGAGAGCAGCCCGAGTCCACGCCGCCGCCACAGGTCGATCTGGAAGAGCCGGTCCCGTGCGGCGTTGAAGCCCTGGGCGAGGAAGACGTCGTCACGTGAGGACGCGTACAGATGCGGCACTCCCCACTGGTCGATGAGGATCTCCACAGGAGCGGCCAGCCCCGGCACTTCGAAGACCGTCCGCGTCTGCTCGTGCTGGTCTGCCACGTCACTCCTTGTCGTCGCGGGCGGCCCGGGGCGGGCTCACCCCGCTCACGGTAAGGGCCTCCTACCCGGAGGCCCTGTACACGCTCTCGCCGCCGACATAAGTCGCCCGGACCGGGATCGCGGCGATGGCCTGCGGATCAGCCGTCAGCGGATTCTCGCCCAGCACCGTGAAGTCGGCGAGATACCCGGGCGCCAGACGCCCCTTGCGGTGAGAGGTGCCTTCCGCCTCCGCCGAGCCCAGAGTGAAGATGCCCAGGGCCTCCCGCGCGGTGACCCGCTGCGAGGAGCCGACCGTCACACCGTCGTCGACGCCCTCCCGGGTCACCATCGACTGCAGGCCCAGCAGCGGCTGGTACGGGCCGCACGGGTAGTCCGAGGATCCCGCGACGCCGACCCCGGCGTCCAGGAACGCGCGGTGCGCGAACATCCGCTCCGTACGGTCCTGCCCGTACCAGCGGTTCAACGACCCGCCGTGATAGGCCACATAGCCGGCGAAGGGCACCGCGATCGCGCCCAGCGCCCGCATCCGCTCCACGATGCCGGGGTCGATCACGCTGCAGTGCTCGATACGGTGGCGCAGCCCCGGCCGTGGTGTGAGGCGCTGCGCCTCCTCGAATGCGTCGAGTACGAGACGGATCGCCGCGTCCCCGTTGGCGTGGACGCCTATGCGGTTGCCGTCCTCGTGCACCGTGCGCACCTGGGCGGTGATTTCCTCGGTGGAGGTGGTCTGAAGCCCGTGCCCGCCGGAGTCCGCGTAGGGCTCGGCCAGCAGGCAGGTACGCCCGCCGATCGCGCCGTCGACGAACGCCTTGACACCCACGAGCCGCAGCAGGTCGTCACCGAAGCCGCTGCCGACACCCAGGGCGCGCGCCGCCTCATAGTGGTCGATGGACAGCAACATGCCCACGCGGAGGGTGAGTTCGCCCTCCTGACGTGCCTGCCGCAGCAGAGCGATGTCCTCGGGCGCTATCAGTGCGTCGCAGACGGAGGTGAGCCCGGCCGCGTGCCACAGGCGCTGGGCGCGGGCGAGACCGCGCAGCTTCTCGCTCGGTGAACTGGGCCGCAGCGGGGAGGCGTTGCCGCGGGCGGTCGCGGGATACACGACGTTCATCAGGGCGCGTTCGATGAGCCGCCCGTCCAGGCTCCCGTCGCTTGCGCGTCCGAAGTCACCACCGTCCGGCGGGGGAGTGTCCTCGTCGATGTGCAGGGCCTTCAAAGCGGCGGAGTTGGCGACACCCCAGTGCCCCGCGACCTGGACGACGAGGGCGGGATGACGGGGAGCGGCCCGGTCCAGGTCCCAGCGGGTGAGCGGGCCGGTCTTGGTGTCGTCGTACCGGCTGCCGCGTATCCACTCCCCGGGTGCCGCCCGCGCCGCTTCACCGCTGACCTGCGCGAGCAGATCATCGACGTCCGACACGGCATCCACCGACAGGTCCAGGTGCAGCAAGTCCTCGGCGGCTATGGCGAGATGGATGTGCGCGTCGTTCAGCCCCGGTACGACACACGCGTCACCGAAGTCGACCTCCCCGGCCCCGGGGAAGCGGGCGCGCAGCTCCGCGATCGTACCCGTGGCGCGTATCCGGCCCTCCGAGACGGCCAGCGCCTCGGGCTCCTCACCCGCCTCCTGCTGGCTGACGATGTGTGCGGCACGGTAGAGCACCGGCCTGATCTCGTTGATCACGAAGCCTCCCCGGAAGTGGACGCCGCCGGCGCGCTCTTGCCCTGCTCTGCCGTC
>DATMEI010000613.1:0-5507 GCA_035556995.1 Streptomyces sp. | reverse complement strand
GAGCACCACGGCATCGAAGTGGCCACCGGTGTCGAGGTCGACGGCATCGAGCGCGGCGAGTCGGGCTGGGTGCTGCACGCCAACGGCGGACGGCGGCTGACGACACCGGTCGCCGTGGTCGCCACCGGCTACAACCACACCGCTCATCTGCCGTCCTGGCCGGGACGCGAGAACTTCGGCGGCGAGCTGCTGCACGCCTCCCGCTACCGGAACGCGAAGCCGTACGCGGGCAAGGACGTGCTCGTCGCCGGCGTCGGCAACACCGGTGCGGAGATCGCCGCCGACCTCGCCGAGGGCGGAGCCGCACGCGTCAGGCTCGCGGTGCGCACCGTCCCCCACATCGTCCGCCGGTCCACGCTGGGCTGGCCCGCGCAGGCCAACGGCATCCTGTGCCGCCGCCTGCCCACGCGCCTGGTGGACGCCCTCGCCGCACGCATGGCGAAGGCGGCGGTCCCCGACCTCGCCGCGTACGGGCTGCCGCGCCCGGACACGGGCCTGTACACGCGTGCCCGTCAGGGCGCGATACCCGTGCAGGACGTGGGGCTGATCAAGGCCGTACGCAAGCGCAAGGTCGAGCCCGTCGCGGCGGTCGAGTCCTTCGACGGGGCGAAGATCCAGCTCGCGGACGGCACGACCATCAGTCCCGATGCCGTCATCGCCGCGACCGGCTACCGGCGCGGTCTGGACGACCTCGTCGGGGGCCTGGGCGTACTCGACGCCGACGGACGTCCTCTGCCGCACGGCGCCCGTACCCGCCCCGAGGCTCCGGGGCTCCACTTCATCGGCTACACGAACCCGCTCAGCGGGATGCTGCGCGAACTGTCGCTGGACTCGCGCAAGATCGCGCGGGCCGTCGCACGGGCGGTTTCGTGACTCAGCACCGGGCGTCGTGGATGCCAAGGCCCGTGCCGCCCGGGGCGATCCACGGCTGAAGCGTCAGGTCCTCGTCGTAGTCGCCGCCGCTCTCGTGCCGGTACGACAGCGGTGCGGCGCCGGGCAGGGCACGCAGCCGTTCGCGGAGCTCACGTGCGCACTCGCGGTAGCCGTCCTCCGTCATACGGTCGGCGCCGTACACCACGAAGGGCTCGTGTGCGGCCATGCCCGTGTACCAGAACGTGCCGTGCAGCAGCGGCCACAGCACCTGGCTGACGTGACCGTGGATGCCGCGCGGTCCGAAGCTGCTCTCCCGGGCGCCGACCGAGGTGATCACCATGGCGCGCTTGCCCGACAGGCCGCCCTCGCCGTAGCGCAGGGTGCGGCCGTCCGCGCCGTGCACTCCGAACGCGAAGCCCTGGACGAGTACGCGGTCCAGCCAGCCCTTCATGATCGCGGGCGGTCCGAACCACCACAGGGGGAAGTGGAAGACCAGGGTGTCGGCCCAGGTGATCTTCTGCTGTTCCCTGCGGATGTCCTCGCTCTGTTCGTCGTCGAGGTACGCGCGTTCCTGCTCGGCGCCGACGGCGAGGCGGGGGTGTCCAACGGGCGCTCCGTCCGGGACGGTCCGGGCCTTCGGCCGTACGTCGGAGGCGTCCAGCACGGCCTTCCAGCCCATGGCGTAGAGATCGGAGACCTGACTTTCGTGGCCCGACTCCGCGAGTTCGCGCAGGCCCTCATACATGAGGGAGGTGTTCAGGGAGCGCTGCTCGGGGTGGGCGTGAATCCACAGAACCTTCATGGCTCCGATGGTGCGATCCGCCTTCACCGGGAACGAGTGGCCAGATAGCCAGCTTGTGAAAGAATCTGGCCATGCCCTCGGTGATGCCCTCCGTCATGCCGCCCGTTTCTCCGGCCGCTCCCTTCCGCCACGACGGACGTCACCGGGTCGCCGTGCTGGTGCGGCCAGGGGTGATGCCGCTTGAACTGGGGCTGGTGCACCAGCTGTTCGGAGCCGCGAAGAGCACCGGCGACGGCAGCCCGCTGTACGAGGTGGCGACCTGTGCGCTCACCCCCGGCCCGGTCCGTACGAACGCGGACTTCCCCATTCACGTCGCGCACGGAGCGCACACCCTCGCCGAGGCCGGCACGGTGATCGTCCCGGCCACCCACGAGGAGGACGAGCCCGAGACCGCGGGACGCCTCGGCGACGCACTCACCGGTGCCCTGAGCCGCATCCGCCGGCCCGGTACGCGCGTCGCCTCCATCTGCACGGGCGCCTTCGTGCTGGCCGCCGCAGGCTGGCTCGACGGCAGGAGAGCCACGACGCACTGGAAGTCGGCCGGCCACTTCCGCCGCCTCTTCCCCGCCGTCCGCCTCGATCCCGACGTCCTCTACACCGACGAGGGCGACCTGCTCACCTCGGCCGGAGAGGCCGCCGGCATCGACCTGTGCCTGCATCTGATCCGGTGCGACCACGGCGCGGCCGTGGCGAACGACGTCGCACGTTCCACTGTCGTGCCGCCTCACCGCGAGGGCGGCCAGGCCCAGTTCATCCCGCGGCCTGTGGCGCAGAGCGGAGGACGCTCCTCCACCGGTGCCGCCCGCGCCTGGGCGCTGCGGCACCTCGACCGTCCCCTCTCGCTGCGCGAACTGGCGGAGGTGGAGTCCATGAGCGTACGGACGTTCACACGGCGCTTCCGTGAGGAGGCGGGCCTCACGCCCGTGCAGTGGCTGACCCGTCAACGCATCGAGCGGGCACGGCAGTTGCTGGAGGAGACGGACATGCCGGTCGACCGCGTCGCCGCCGACGCGGGCTTCGGTACGGGCGCTTCGCTGCGCCAGCATCTGCAGGCGGCGCTCGGCGTCTCGCCCCGCGCGTACCGGGCCACGTTCCGGGGTCCTGGCCGGCCGGGCGCGGCCAGGGTCTGACGGTCAGGGCTCGACCGGGGCGGCCTCGGCGGACTCCTCCGGCCGTTTCCGTATCACCAGCGCCATCAGCGCGGCCGTCGCGCACAGCGCGCCCGAGGCGACCCATGCGACGTCGTAGCTGCCGAAGGTGTCCCGCACCACCCCCGTGAGGAAGGCGACCACCGAGGCACCGATCTGGTGCGAGGCGAGTACCCAGCCGAAGACGATCGCGCCGTTCTCACCGAAGTGCCGGCGGCACAGGGCGATGGTGGGCGGCACGGTGGCGACCCAGTCGAGCCCGTAGAAGACGATGAAGAACAGCATCGGGGGCTGCACGGACTCCGCGAAGAGCAGTGGAAGGAAGAGCAGCGAGAGACCGCGCAGCGCGTAGTAGACGGCCAGCAGCCGCCGGGGATCGAAGCGGTCGGTGAACCAGCCGGACGCGACGGTGCCCACCAGGTCGAAGACGCCGATGACGGCGAGCAGCGAGGCGGCGGCGGGCACGGGCATCCCGTGGTCGTGTGCCGCGGGTACGAAATGGACGCCGACCAGGCCGTTCGTGGAGGCGCCGCACACCGCGAAGGTGCCGGCCAGCAGCCAGAAGACCTTGCTGCGTGATGCGTCGCGCAGCGCCCGGAGCGCCCGCTTCGCGGCACCGGGAGGCGCGGGCGGCGGGGTGACGTAGCCGGGCCCGGCGCCGTACGGACGCAGCCCGACGTCCTCCGGCCTGTCGCGGAGCACGAACAGCACCAGCGGCACCACGGCCAGCGCGGCGAGGGCGACGGTGAGCGAGGCCGTACGCCAGCCCGGTCCCTCCACCAGCAGCGCGACCAGCGGCAGGAAGACCAGCTGACCTGCAGCCGATCCCGCCGTGAGGATGCCGCTGACCAGCCCGCGGCGCTGGATGAACCAGCTGTTGGAGATGGTCGCGGCGAAGGCGAGCGCCATCGAGCCGGTGCCGAGTCCGACGAGGAAACCCCAGCAGAGGATGAGCTGCCAGGTGGCGTCCATGAAGACGGTCAGGCCGCTGCCCGCGGCGATCAGCAGGAGTGCGCCGGAGACGATGCGGCGGATGCCGTAGCGCTCCATCAGTGCGGCGGAGAACGGTGAAGTGAGCCCGTAGAGCAGCACGTTGACGGACACCGCTCCCGAGATGGTGCTGTGCGACCAGCCGAACTCCTCGTGCAGGGGGTCGATGAACACGCTGGGCGTGGCCCGGAAGGCGGCAGCGCCGACGAGAGCGACGAAGGAGACGGCGGCGACCCACCAGGCCCGGTGGATGCGTGGGCGGCGGCGTTCACGCGGTGTGTCCGTGCCGTGACCGGTGTCTGTGCCTTGCCGGCCGTTCCGTGCGGGGTTCTCGCTCTCGTAAGGCTGTTCTTCGGGGGCGGGGAGTCCGGTTGTCCGAGTCACGTGATCAGCCTGTTCCCGGGAGCCCTCGCCGACGAGTGGCCCGGAGGCCATGTTGTGCGAGGATCGGGCCATGAGTGTTTTCCGTCATCCCGGTCGCCACCGTGTCGCCGTCCTCGTACGGAACGGCCTGCTGCCCATCGAACTGGGCATCCCGCACCGCCTGCTGGGCTGGGCGTGGAACGAGCACGGCGAGCGGCTGTACGAGGTCGTCACCTGCGCAGTCCGGCCGGGCTCTGTCCGTACGGACGCGGACTTCTCGGTCACGGTGGAGCAGGGCCCACAGGCGCTGGCGGAGGCCGACACGGTGATCGTGCCCGCGTCGCACGAACTCGACGAGCCCTTCGCCGAGGGACGTCTCGACGCACCCCTCACCGAAGCGCTGGCCCTCATACGGCCCGGCACGCGCATCGCCTCCATCTGCACCGGAGCTTTCGTGCTGGCTGCGGCAGGGCTGCTCAACGGCAGGCGGGCGACGACGCATTGGGCCTCGTGCGAGCGCCTCCAGGAGCTGCACCCGGCGGTGAAGGTCGATCCGGACGTGCTCTACGTCGCGGACGGGAACGTGCTGACGTCGGCGGGCGTCGCCTCCGGCATCGACCTGTGTCTGCACATGGTGCGCGAGGACTTCGGCGCCTCGGTCGCCAATTCGGTGGCCCGGCGCACTGTCGTGCCGCCCCACCGGGACGGCGGCCAGGCCCAGTTCATCGAGAGGCCGGTGCCTGAGCAGGGCATGCACACCACCGGAACCGCCCGTGAATGGGCGCTGCGGCACCTGGACCGGCCCATCGGGCTGCGGGAGTTGGCATCGAAGGAGTCCATGAGCGTACGGACGTTCACACGGCGCTTCCGCGAGGAGGTGGGGTCGAGCCCGCAGCAGTGGCTCACGCTGCAGCGCCTGGAGAGGGCACGTCATCTGCTGGAGAGCAGCGATCTGTCCGTCGACAGGATCGCGTCCGACGCAGGCTTCGGGTCGGCGTCTTCGCTGCGGCTGCACTTCCAGTCCGCGCTCGGCGTCTCACCGAGCACCTACAGGCGCACCTTCCGCGTCCGTACGGCCGACGCGGGCGAATCCGCCGCCTGAAGACCGCACCCGTTCGCGGTGGGTGGCGGCGCTCCCGATGTGCGCAGGCCCTGCGCACATCGACGGCAGACCGCCACCCGGCTCCAGCTCCGGGCCCGGCAGACGCCGGACCACGACCCGCACTCGCCGAGGAGCCACAGCTCCTAGCTCCTCGGCGTCCCCTCACAAACGAATCGTTCACCTAAGGGTGATCAGGCCGACACGAAACGTCAACCTCCGGGCCGGAAAT
>DATMEI010000612.1:0-5116 GCA_035556995.1 Streptomyces sp. | reverse complement strand
CCGTTACTGGGCTGCGGCCAAAGCCGCCGCCGGGATCGCCGAGGAGCGGTACGAGGCCCGGACCCTCGCCGACGCGCTCGACGGTGCCCGCGAACGGCACACCGGGCGCCCCGACTTCGCACGTGTGCTGATGCGCTGCTCGTTCCTCGTGGACGGTGAGCCGGTCGGCAAGCGCGAACACCAGCAGGTGCGGCTGCACGAAGGCGGCACGGTCGAGGTTCTCCCTCCGTTCGCGGGAGGCTGCGCATGAGTGAGCAGCCACAGCACGGTGCGTACGGGCCGAAGCCGAAGCCGAAGCACCGCGCGCCTGGACCGGACGATCCGTACGAGCCGCAGTACGCGGGCCACGGACGTCCCCACCCGGGACCCGGTCCGCTGCCCTCGGCCGTCCCCCCTGCCGCAGCCGTCACTTCGACGGCCGCCCCTTCCAATTCGTCCCACGCGAGAGCTGCCAACGCCGCAGCGTCCAACGCCGCGACCTCCGCCACTCCGTCTGTCGCGACGAGCCCCGGACGCCGCCCCGGCACTACGGGCCGCGGCAACACCTCACCCCTCATCGCCCCCGGCCTCCAGCCCGCGGCCCTCACCGCCGCGTTCGCCGTGCTGCTGGCCGGCACCGCTCCGCTCGGCAGCGTCCCGCTGGCCGCTGCCGTGGTGCTCCTCCAGGCCGTGACCGCTGCGGGCTGGTTCCGGCTGAACGGGATGTGGCCCGCACGTCAGGGCATCGCGCTCGCCTTCCTCGCGGGCCTGGCCACCGACGCGGGCCTGCTCCTGACCGGCGAGGGACACGCCCCCGCCGTACTCCTCGGGACCCTCGGAGTCTGGTGCCTGCTCACCCTCACGCTCCATCTGCGCAACCATTCCGCCCCCGACGAACGGCTCTACGCCCTGACCGCCGCCTTCACGGCGACCGCCCTCACGGTCGTGGCAGCCGGATTCCTCGCGTCGCTCGACGTGGCCACCGCCGATGCCGTGACGGTCGGTACGGCCGCCGTCGCCGTCGCCACCCTCGCCCGTCCGCTTCCGCTGCCGCGCTACGTCTCTCCCGCTGTCGCACTGCTCGCCGCGGCCGGGGCGGGAGTCGCGGCCGGGCAGCTCACCGGTCTGGGCGGCCCCGCAGCCTCGACGGCGCCGGCCGCAGCCGGCGGGCTCCTGGGCCTGGCAACGGCCGCCTGCGCGCTGATCGGTCTGCGGGTGGCGAGCTACGACTATCCGTCGCGCTTCGTGCACATGACCGCGGGCGTGGCACTGCCGCTGACCTTGGCCGCACCGGCCGTCTATCTGTTCGGCAGAGCCTTCGTCTGACAAGCGCTCACGTAGGCTCACGGCAGGCCCGGCAAGCAGCAGGAACAGCGGCCCGGGAGATCCAGCAGAGCACCGACCGCCCGGAGCATGGGGGAGATCGCAGATGCGCGCACTACGCAGGGGACTCGTCGTCCTCTTCGTCCTCGCCGTGCTGTTCGTGGCCGCCGACCGGCTCGCGGTCAAGCTGGCCGAGGACGAGGCGGCCGAGAGGATCAACAGCGCGCAGGGCGTGGCCTCGACGACGGAGACGTCCGTCGAGATCAAGGGCTTCCCCTTCCTCACGCAGGTGGCCGCGAAGGAGCTCGACCAGATCGACGCGGAGCTGAGCGGCATCAAGGCGAAGTCGGGCGGCAGCGACGTGACCGTCAGCCGGGTCGACGCACAGCTGCAGCAGGTGCGTATCGGCGGGGACTTCACCTCCGCCGTCGCCGACAAGGCCACCGGCACAGCGTTCGTCTCGTACGCGGACCTGACGAAGGCCGCACACGAGGGTGTGCGCGTGAGCTGGGGCGGCAAGGACGACAACGGCAAGGGCCGGGTCAAGGTCAGCGCCGGGATCGACATCCTGGGGCAGACCTTCGAGCGCAGCGTCACGAGCACCGTCAGCGTGTCCAAGGGCGACACCGTGGAGCTGCACGCCGACAAGATTCCCGGCGGTGACATCCCCGGCCTCGAGGGCGCGATCCGCGAGCGGATCGACTTCGCCCGGAAGATAGCGGGACTGCCTCCGGGGCTGGATCTGGAGAGGGTCGAGGCCACGAAGAAGGGCATCGAGCTGTCCGTGAGCGGCAGGGACGTCGAACTCGCGAACTGAGCAAGCGTCTTGAGGACCAAGGGCCCCTGACCCTCTGGGTCCTGCGTCCCCCCGTGGCTCCTCCCGGACGTCCCAATCCACGAGACGACAGCGTCCGAAGACCAGGCGCCAACACCCTCCGGCAGCCCCGCGAGTGCTCCTCCGCGCAGCGCCCCCGCACCCTCCATCCCATATCGCGGTCGACGGCGTCTCACGATGTGGATCTGCGGTGACACAGACCCTCCGCCATCCCTACGATCGGCTACATGAAGCGACAGGCGGACCTCACGAAGCGACGTGCAGTCGACTTGTGCCGTGTCGCCGCCATGCTCTGTCGCACTCCCTCCTGACGGCTGCCCGCCTGCACACTCCGCCGGAGCTCCGCGCCCGTCGACTGCGAGGCCGCAACCTCATCTGCCTGCCGATCCCCGGCTCCCGCCGCACGGCGCCGTGTGTGCGCGTGCCCGACGATTCACGCTGTACGTGCGCAGTGCCCCGTACGCACCTGCTCATCCCGCTATCTGCCTCGGAGGAAAACCATGAGCCGCAGTGACGTCCTCGTAGACGCCGACTGGGTCCAGGACCACATCGACGACCCCAAGACGGTCATCGTCGAGGTCGACGAGGACACCTCGGCCTATGACAAGAACCACATCAAGAACGCCGTCCGCATCGACTGGAAGCAGGACCTCCAGGACCCGGTGCGCCGCGACTTCGTCGACGAGGAGGGCTTCGAGAAGCTGCTCTCCGAGAAGGGCATCTCGAACGACGACACCGTCGTGCTCTACGGCGGCAACAACAACTGGTTCGCGGCCTACGCCTACTGGTACTTCAAGCTCTACGGCCACCAGGACGTCAAGCTGCTCGACGGCGGCCGCAAGAAGTGGGAGCTGGACTCCCGCGACCTGGTCGCCGAGGTGCCCAGCCGCCCGAAGACCGGCTACAAGGCCAAGCCGCAGGACCTGAGCATCCGCGCCTTCCGCGACGAGGTCGTCGAGGCCATCGGCACCAAGAACCTGGTGGACGTCCGCTCCCCCGACGAGTTCAGCGGCAAGCTGCTCGCCCCGGCCCACCTCCCGCAGGAGCAGTCGCAGCGTCCGGGCCACGTGCCCAGCGCCCGCAACATCCCCTGGTCGAAGTCGGCCAACGACGACGGCACCTTCAAGTCGGACGACGAACTGAAGGACCTGTACGAGGGCGAGGGCGTCGACCTGGGCAAGGACACCATCGCCTACTGCCGCATCGGTGAGCGCTCCGCGCACAGCTGGTTCGTCCTGCACGAGCTGCTGGGCCAGGAGAACGTCAAGAACTACGACGGCTCCTGGACCGAGTACGGCTCGCTGGTCGGCGTCCCCGTCGCCGTCGGCACCGAAGACTGACCGGCTTCCCCCAGCCGGACCCGACCTGAAGAGAACCGAAGGGAAGTTCCATGTGCGGAGCGAAGGCAGGCGGCCCTGACGCCTCCACCATCAAGCCCGGTGAGACGACGATCCAGGGCAGCGTGACCCGCGACGGCGAGCCCGTCACCGGGTACGTACGACTCCTGGACTCCACCGGCGAGTTCACCGCGGAGGTCCCCACCTCCGCCACCGGCCAGTTCCGCTTCTACGCGGCCGAGGGCACCTGGACCCTGCGTGCCCTGGTGCCGGGCGGCAGCGCCGACCGTACGGTCGTCGCCGAGGACGGCGCCCTGTCGGAGGTCGCCATCGCGGTGTGACCGCTTGACGCACGTGAGGGCCGTGTCCCGGGTGAAGTCCCGGGTCACGGCCCTTTCGTGCGTACGGGCAGATGTACGGGCGGACGTACGGGCGCCCACGCCGCCCGGCATAGGCTTGCCCGCATGGCAGCAACCAAGAAGCTCGTGATCAAGGTGACAGCGGGAGCGGACGCCCCGGAGCGCTGTTCGCAGGCGTTCACGGTGGCCGCGGTGGGGGCGGCGAGCGGCGTGGAGGTCTCGCTGTGGCTCACCGGGGAGTCGGCGTGGTTCGCACTGCCAGGCCGCGCAGCGGAGTTCGAACTGCCGCACGCCGCACCGCTGCCGGAGCTGATCGCAGGCGTGCAGGCTGCCGGCCGGATCACGCTGTGCACGCAGTGCGCCGCACGGCGCGGCATCGAGGAGAAGGACGTGCTGGAGGGCGTACGCATCGCCGGGGCCCAGGTCTTCGTCAGCGAGATCATGGGCGACGGCGTACAGGCGCTCGTCTACTGAACCCGCTGGTCCGGGCGGTCCACAGGCCGTGTGCGGGGGCCCCGCGACCGGCGACTAGACTCGGGCCCGTACGTCGACAGCACACTTCGGCACCCCCAAGGAGCACCTCCCGTGCTTGAGGCATTCTTCACCGCACTGATGGTCCTGGTCTGCATCGGAACCGCGGCCTTCGCCGGTCTCACGCTCAAGAAGCTCTACCAGGGTCAGCGCTGACTCCGAGGCTGCCGACCGGCCGCCGCCCGATCCCTCACCCGGCTTCCTACAGATCGTCTGAGTCCCCATGATCGAGATCCCGTCCGACCTGCACCCGGACCTCGTACCCCTCGCCTTCCTGCTCGGCGACTGGCAGGGCGCGGGCGTCGCCGCCCTCGACGGTGAGGAAGGCCCCGGCACGGACAAGTGCAACTTCGGGCAGGAGGTCACCTTCACCCACGACGGCCGTGATTTCCTCGAGTACGTCTCGCACACCTGGCAGCTCGACGAGGACGGCGAGAAGGTCCGTCCGCTGGAGACCGAGACCGGCTACTGGCGCATCGACTCCGAACGCAAGGTCGAGGTCGTCATGATCCGCGACAGGGGCATCGCCGAGGTCTGGTACGGCGAGATGGCCGACCAGAAGCCGCAGATCGACCTGGCCACCGACGCGGTCGCCCGCACCGGATCGGCCGGCGAGTACAGCGGCGGC
This sequence comes from Streptomyces sp., assembly GCA_035556995.1. Classification (GTDB taxonomy): domain Bacteria; phylum Actinomycetota; class Actinomycetes; order Streptomycetales; family Streptomycetaceae; genus Streptomyces. The sequence goes on along the minus strand of DATMEI010000612.1, from coordinate 124 downwards.
AAGCGGCTGTACGGCTATGTCAAGGGCGACTTGATGTGGGTGGGCGAACGCGCCGCCCCCGATGTGCCCCTGCACCCGTACATGTCGGCGCATCTGAAGAAGTCCGTCGACCCCAGTCAGTGGG
>DATMEI010000611.1:0-2775 GCA_035556995.1 Streptomyces sp. | reverse complement strand
CGGTGCTGCTGGCTGCGTCCGCCGACGCCCGTATGGTCCGCTGGTGGTGGACCAACCGCCCCACCGCACCTGTGATTCTCGCCACCGGCGGCCTTGCGCCGTCCGCCCTGAGCCTGCCCGCGATCGCGGGCGCCCGCGCGCTGGCGGAGCTGGACCGTCGTGGGGAGCGCGTCGGACCTGTCGTGGCGACGCCGACCCGCTTCACTTTGCTGGTCGCGCCGTACGCCCTGGCGGAGCTGGGGGAGAAGCTCTACGCCCATGACTGGGTGCCCAGTTCGCTGCGCTTCCACGGTGAGGGCGGCTATGTCGCGCTGCCGCCCTCGCACACGGGCGCCGGCCGGGTGCGCTGGGAACGTGAACCGGTGGCGGCGGACGAGCAGGACGCCGTCCGGAAGCCCGGCCGGGCCGCCGCTCGCCGTGCGAGGCGGGGCGGTCTCACACGTGAGGTGCCGTGGCTGCCGCGCATGGAGCGCGTGCTCGACGTCCTCGTGGAGGCGAGTGCGACAGCGCCCGGGTCCGGCACCAGCCTCACCTTCTGACCTCGCCTTCTGACTCAGCCCCGGAGAGCGCGCGACTGCGTCACTCGTACGGGTAGGAGCTGGCGGGAGTTGTACGGGAAATGGGCGGTCGGCGCGCGGAGTTGGCTCCGCGCGCCCTATAGGTTCGCCTCATCGTCCCTCCCCCCGCTCCTCTCCCCCGTGAGCCGTAGATGGGTTCCCTCATGCTTCAGCAGCAGCCGCAGAACCGTGCGTCTCACCTCCCCCTGATCACACTCGTGTGCACGGTGGTGCTGGCCGCGGCGTTGCCGATCGCGGCGGCCACAGCGGGGCCTGCGGGTTCAACTGCCGTGGGAGAGGCAGCCGTACCGTCCACGGAGTCCGCGTCCACGCAGTCCGCCAGGGGACCCGCGGCGCCGCGTGGTGAGCGGGGCTCCGGCACCGGTGTTGCGGACGGCCGGAAGAGCGGCAGGGGCACGCACGCCGCGGGCGGTGCCGCACTCGTCTCCTCCTGCGGGCCCGAACTCACCTCTCCCGAGGGTCTGACGGCTCAGACCTGCGTCCTGTCCGAAGAGCACGAGACCTGGGCCCGCGCGTACTACCGGAACGAGACCAACTCCCCTTTGCGTGGCGCCCTCACGCTGATGCGTCCGGACGGCAGCTCCCTGCGGGCCGACTGTGAGGTGGCCGCCGCCGGCGATCCGGGCATGTGTGAGACGCCCCGTGAGAAGAGCCGGCAGAGGTCCATGCCGAAGGCTGACGGAGAGGGCCGGCGGTATGCGGCGATGACGGAGGTCGGATCGCTGGACGGGGAGCGGCTGTTGCTCCGCTCAGGAAGCAACTCACGTGCAGGCGGAGCGAGTTGAGGAGAGGCTGAGAGGTGGGGGAGCAGCCGCAGGGAGGCGGCGGGCGGTCCGCGCATGGAAGAACCCGGTCGCTGGCGACGGGGGATGCACCAGCGACCGGGCTCCTAGAAAGGTAACAAGAGATCCGCCGTTAGCAAATTCGATCGCGCAGATCCGGACGTTGATTTACCTGCCAGTATGCTCAGTTACCCGTCAGGTGTGACGCGAGTCACGGTCACACTTTCTCCGTACCGCCTCTGCGGAATGGTCTGCTCCAGATCAGCTCAGTGTCACCTGGCGGTTCATGAGGCCGCTGCGCGCCCGGCGTTCGTCCGCCGTCAGCGGCGTGCTCGTGCCGAGCGCCTCCGTCAGCCGCTCTGCGAAGGCGGCTGCGGGCTTCTCGCAGTCCTCCGCGCTCATGGCGCCGGGCAGGTCCCATACCGGCACCGTCATGCCGTGCGCGCGGAAGGAGCCGACGAGCCGGGTGTCGTCGCCGAGCGAGGAGCCGCCCGCGGCGTGCAGCCGGGCGAGCGCGTCGAGCAGCTCCTCCTCGGGGTGCGTCATGACCCACCGCAGGTGGTTCTTTTCAGGCGTTTCGCACCAGTACGCACTTTCCACTCCGGTGAGGCGGACGGTCGGAATCACGGCCGAATTGGCGCGTTCCAACGAGGCGGCGACCTCGCCGGAGGCGCTGTCGCCCTCGTCGCCCAGCCAGAACTCGAACCCGCTGTGCACCTCGGGCGTGAACGGGGCGTCCAGATCCAGCACGTCCTGCAGCCGCGGACCGTCCGGAGCCGCACGGCCCGCGTCCACCGGTGAACCGGGGGTGGTGCTGAACGCGCGGGTCAGTGTGTCCGCGAGGTCTCGGCTGATGTCACCCGAAGCGGTGTCGTTCTGCAGGCCCAGCAGCACCTCGCCGTTGTCGCGGCGCAATGCGGGCCACGCCATCGGCAGCACAGTCGCGAGCGTCACCGACGGAACGTCCTCGGGCAGTCCGTCCTTGAGCGTCAACTGCGCTGTCGCGGCCGGGACAAGCTCCCGGAGCGCGACCCAGTCGGCTTCTGCGGGCAGCCCTTCGAAGGGGCGCTGCACGAGTTCCGTGACGGCGTGCGAGGCGGCACGGCCGTGGCACGCCTTGTAGCGGCGTCCGGAACCACAGGGGCAGGGCTCGCGTGCGCCGACGACGGGGACTTCCCCGTCGACGAGTTGCGGTGCGGCGGCCTTGGGCTGGGGGCGGCGCTTCTTGGCCATGGCGTGCGGTTCTCCAGCTCTGCGATCGAGTGGTCGGAGTCGGATCGCGGTCGGGATCGGTCGGGTGTGGTGCGGTCGGTCCTTGGACGGCGTTTCAGCGGTCGGCCGCCCGCTGAAACGAGCGGCGGGCAGCGCGCCCGACGTACCAACTGTCGCCGTGAGCCTAGTACCGCAGCAGCGAA
>DATMEI010000610.1:0-13242 GCA_035556995.1 Streptomyces sp. | reverse complement strand
GCCGTGCTGCCCCGTGCTCTTTCTTGTGCCGTGCGTCGTCCACCCTTTCAAGGGTGACCGCAAAGAGCCGGGGCGTACAGGGCTTGTGCTCTCAATGCGCACATCGTGGTGGGGAACGGTGAGGGCCGACGAATCCGGGGCGCCGCGCCACCCCTTGACTCGGCCCGACCCGGCCCGGCCCGGCCGGGCCCGGCTCGTGAGAATCACCAGCGGGTGCGCGTGCGGGACGGCGCCGAGGGCGCGATCATCGGTGCACAGGATGCGATCGCACCTGGCGAAGCGGGTGGCCGTCCGATCAGGCACCGACATCGACTGCAAGGAAAAGATCTCGGTACGAAGTGGGACTGAGGTTTCACGTCGACACGCTCGCGGAGCATCCCGCCGGACTGTTACGGAACGCATCCAGGACGCAATCCCATGACCGATCGCAAGAAGAACGACGCCGGCCCGAAGCTGCTCTCAGGCGGCAACCCGCAGATCCCCAAGGGTGAGGGGAACGGCCCGGTACAGGACTACATCGCTGCCATGCCCGGCTGGAAGCGAGACGCCGGGCAACGCCTCGACGACCTCATCGTGCGCACGGTCCCCCATGTACACAAGGCCGTGAAATGGAACCAACCGTTTTACGGCCACAAGGGAGAAGGCTGGTTCCTGTCGTTCCGTTGTTACACGAAGTACGTGCAACTCCAGTTCCTCAGAGGAGCATTGCTCGATCCCATGCCGCCGAAGGCATCCAAGCACGATGAGGTGCGGTACCTCGACATCCACGAGGACGACGAACTGGACGAGGACCAACTCCGGTCCTGGATCGAGCAGGCCGGCAATCTGCCGGGCGAAAAGATGTGACGCAGCAATGCTGCCCCGGATGGGCAGCGAGACCGAGGTTGATCTTCAAGTCTTCATCCGGGCGAGGACATACTCGATGCGGGCCCGACCTGCCGGTGCCGTATCCGGCATCGCGCCTGGATCATGGCAGGTCGCCGTCCGGCGGGCGCGAGGTGGCCAGGCATGACGAGGGCGATGCTGCGGTGGCGTTGGTCAGCGCCGCTTGGACGATCCGGATGGCCTCGTGGGTATCGATGCCAACGCTGGCGATGACCGCGGCGTATTCGGCGGCAGCGCGGCGTGCCCGTTCGCGTCCCTGCTCGCCGGCAGCGGAGACGAACGAGCCGGCCGGTCCGCGGGTCTCGATCAGCCCCGCTTCCTCCAGCTCCCGGTAGGCCCGGCCGACGGTGTTGACGGCCAGGCCGAGGTCTGCGGCCAGGCGGCGGATGGTCGGCAGCTGGGTGCCCACGGCCAGTGTGTGGTCCTGGATCTGCCGGGCGAGCTGGGCGCGGAGCTGCTCGAACGGCGGGACGGGCGAGGCCGAGTCGATGACGATCATCGGTTCACCGCGGCGCTCGTGGCGTCCCCGCGCCGCCGTGCCGCCAGCGCGGTCCCCACAGTGATCAGGGCGAGCGTGAAGGCGCCCAGGGCGACGAAGACAACCCAGGCAGTGATCCACCAGCCAGGCGCGGTATCGAGCACCGACACGACCGGAAGGCACCACACCACGGTGGGTGTGGTGGCGTCGCGGGCGTCCTCGGCCCGCATGATGCCGTCGGCGGTCAGCGAGACCTCGTCGTCGGCCACGACCGGGTGCGTCAGAATATGGCGCAGCTGGACAACCACGCCGACCGCGACCCCGCACAGCCCGATGAGCAGGATCAGTGCCGCGTACCGCGCGGTGGAGTCCTGCACGGTCAGGGCGCCGATCGCGAGCACCATCGCGCCCGCGAACGTGGTAACCGCGAACGCGGCACGCGGACCGCCGAGCACGGTGCGCCAGCCGAGCCGGACCGGGTGGGCCGCCCGTCGCGGCAACACCGCGCCGGCCCGCCGGTCGACCCGCCGCACCCACAAGCCCAGCAGCGACTGGGCCAGCACCAACCCCACCACCAGCAACGTCAAGACCAGCAGCGACCAGTGCCGGTACCACCAGGACCCGTCAACCGCGGCGCCGGCAGGCCGGTCGACGGAGTAGACAAGGGCGACCGCGAGGATGAACGCGGCCGGCAGGACAGCAGCGGCCAGACGGACACGTTGCCGGGCCGCCAGACGCGTGGCCAGCAACGGTGTCGGCCGGACGTCGGCCAGGCCGTGCATGGCCAGCCACACGCTGACCCGCTTTATATCCGTCGGACCCATCGACTGGTCAGTCATCCGGCAACGTTCCTTTCAGCATGACGCCCGCCTATGTCTCAAGCCTTGTCTCAGCATGGTGCGTCAAGCCTTGCGACAAGTCAACGGGGCACAGAGCGGCGGCACCGGCCCCACACCGCCGGATACTTGAGCGGGTTCGGCGCCGCACAAGCAACTCCTGGCAACCTCGCCGGAATGAGGCGGAACACCGCCCACGGAGACCCGCACCACGAAGCCTTCAGGGCAACCTGCCGAGGGCACAGCCGTGTCGATATGCAGAGTCAATGACCTGAAGGGGACGCTCACTTGGCGCGGCCCGGGTCGGACTCACGAGACGGCATCATCGACAGCGCCTGCGTCCTGCCCGGGGGAACCGTCCACGAGTGACCGCGCCGGAAACGCCCCTGCAGAAGACTGCGCGCCAACCGGGCGAAGCGGGTGGGTGATGTCCATGCCTCAGGTGATCGCGCCGCCGTGACTGCGGCTGAGCAATTCGTCGACTTCCGGCCCTGACGGCACGCTGCTGGACCAGCCGGTGCGCCAAGTAACAGAAGGCCTGGCCGGGGAGGCCTGAGCTCGAAACGCAGTTGAAGGTCGACTTCATGGTGAGGGCCGACTGCGGCAGGCCCGGTCGCCGCCCGCGTCGGCGCAGCGGGACGGGGCGCCGCCCGTCTCAAGGGGAGCTGAGGGGGTGGGTGGCCATGGCCGGGCGCGGGGGCCAGGCGCGGGGGGCGAGGATGCCGAGGACGTAGGCACGGGCGACGAGGGCGGGCCTGGTCGCCGCGCCCAGGAGGTCGCGGAGCCGGCTGAGGTGGTAGTCGACCGCCTGCCGGGAGAGCTTCAGAGAGGTGGCGATCTCGCCGTTGGTGCTGCCCTCCGCGAGGAGGGACAGTATGCGCATCTGCGCAGGTGTGAGCGGGGAGTGGGACTCGTGGGCGAGGCTCTGGTCGGTGACGACGGCCCACACGTGCGCGGCGCGGCCGGCGGACGGGCTCACCGTGGCCAGGTGGAGCTGCGCGCGGCGTTGGCGCCCCTGGGCATCGAGGAGCACGGCGGAGGTTTGCACCCGTCTTATGCGGCTGGTGATCAATCTCTCCCATGCGAGGCGCAGTTGGCGGAGATCGGGCGTGGTGGCAAGGAGGGTGTGCGCGCGGCGCCCGACGAGGTCGGACAGGCGCGTCCGGAACAGTTCGGCTGTGGCCGTACTCGCCTGCTCGATACGGCCGTTGACCGAGAGAAGCGCGCAGGGCAGACCGCTGTGGTCGCGCAGAGCCCGCAGGTTCTCCTCGGCCTCCCGGCGTTGGTTCATGGCGCGGGTGTGCTCGGTGATGTCGACGTAGATCCCGGCCACACAGGTCTGGCCGTGCTCCTGGACGGGAAAGCGGTGGCCGGCCGCCCGTCCTGTGCTGCCGTCCGAGCGGTGATAGCTCAAGTTGTGGCGCACCGGCTTGCCACGGCTGAGGATCTCCTGGTCCAGGGCGCGGAACTGCGCGGCGTCAGAAGGGGAGTCGAAGTCCTCGATGCGGCTGCCGACGACCCGCTCCGGTGTGGTGCCGTAGAGGTGCGCGTAGGAATGGTTGGCCCATAGGTAGCACCCGTCGGGGTCGCGGATGAAGGCCGCGGCCGGGGCGAAATCGGCGAAGTCCGCGAAGGCGGCGTACCTTCGGGCGCCCGCGGGCTGCGCACCGGCCTCCACCGCTAGTCCGCGGGTACAGCCCCGGCCCCGGTTCTCGCCCACGGGCCATGTCACGTCGAAGGTCCGGCCGTCGAACTGGACCAGGCAGTGGCCGTCTTCGAGGGAATGTCCCGGCGAGGACATCTCCCGGCGCATGCGGTCGAGGAAGCGCTGCGCGGTGGACAGGTCTGCGAAGGCGCCGCCGCCCCTCTCCAGGAGGTGCCACTGCTCGTCGGCCTCCCACCAGGACACGGGGAGGTGCTCCAGCAGTGCTTTGAGACCGGAATCATCCACGAAGGCCTTTCCGTCCAAGTTCCCACCGACCGGCGGAAGGTGACACCGCGATGCCTATCCTGTGCGGGTCCGGCCCATGCCCGGTTTCCGGCCGACTGCGAAGTGTGAGCGCATCCCCAACGAGGCGCGCCGTATGTGATCACAGAACCTTCACTGTTGCTCGACGATGTCCGCAACTTTGGCATTTGCCTGACCGGCCCACGCTTCCTGTGGCACTTCAAGGGGCCACAGTCTGATTCCCTTGAGTGTGCCGCCGGTTACCCGCCGTGTTCTACGCGGGTTGCGTCACCGTGCGCCTCGGTCGGGGTTCGAGGCGGGACCGGGCAGGCGACCGGACAGCGGGGCCGAGTCACCGCTCGGGACCTCGACAGGACAAGTGATGGGAGACGAACTTCAGTGAGCACAGTGCTGTTGGTGCACGCCAAGGGTGGTCCGCCGCTCGGCTACGTCCTGTCCCGGGCGGCCGCGAGGGCGGAAGTGCACCTGCTGGCGCTCAGCGCGCTTCCCTCAGCGGTCGCAGCGTCCGCCGAGAGCCTGTGCGCCTCGGTCGTGATGCCCGCCGGTGCGGAGCAGTTCGACCTGGTCTCGCTGATCGTCTCGCGAGCCGAGGCCGTTGGTGCGGACGCGGTGCTCACGTTCTCCGAGTACGCGGTCGTGGCCGTCGCCGAGGCATGCGAGGCGCTCGGCCTCGCCGGACCGGGAGGCGCCGCCGCGCTCGCCCGCGACAAGCGGATGATGCGGCGCACCTGGCATCAACGCGGCCTGCCGCAGCCGGAGTTCCGCCCCGTCGCCACGCAGGCGGACCTCCACGAGGCCGCCGCCGGCCTGCCCGCCCCCATGCTGCTGAAGGCGGCCTGGAGCGCGGGCTCCACCGCCCACCAGATCATCGGCTCCCCGCAGGAGGCCGACGCCGCTTGGCGGCGCTCGCGCGAAGTAATGGCCGAATCCGCCCAGTTGGGTTTCGCCGAACTCCATGTGGCCGAGGCGGACGCGCACTTCGTGGTCGAGCAGATCGTGACCGGCGCCACCGAGCAGTGGTTCGACGAGCCCGGTTGGGGCGACTACGTCAGCGTCGAGGGCCTGGTGGCCGACGGCGTCTTCCACCCTGTCTGCGTCAGCGGCCGGATGCCCACGGTGGAGCCGTTCACCGAACGTGCCGGGATCACCCCCGCGTTGCTCCCCGCGGACCTCCAGGACCGCGTTGTGGCCCTCGCCCGGGAGGCCGTCGACGCCCTCGGCCTTCGCGACTGCGGCACGCACACCGAGATCAAGCTCGGCGCCGGCGGCCGCATGTGGCTGATCGAGACGGCCGCCCGGTTCGGCGGCGCGATGACCGTGCCGCAGATCGAGGAGGTCTTCCAACTCGACCTCGTCGGCATGCTCGTGGACCACCTCCTGGGTCGCCCGGTCGCCTGGCCCGAGCGGGCACTCGGCCCCAAGCAGGCGCGGGGCGCGGCGGGTTCCCTGGTCGTCCTCGCGGTGGACGGCCACGGCGCGGCCTGGCGGGACCGCAGGCTCTGGGACTTTGCCGTGGTGAAGGAGGCCGTCACACTGAGCGAGGGCAGCACCCTCTCGGTGGTCCCGGAGAGTTCGCTGCCCGACGGCAGCACCGTGCCGGTCTACGATCCCGTCGGCGGAGCGAACACGATGGCGGCACTCTGCCTGCTCTCCGCCGCAGACGCGCGCACCGTGCTCCGCGACTTCACGACCCTGGTGGACGCTCTGCCCGGCGTGCTGCCGCCCGCCGTGCCCGCCGCTTCGCAGTCCGCGCCCGCCGCCCGCCCCCGGGTCCGGCCGGCCGCGGAGGCCGAGGGGGTCGCCTCATGAGCACCGCCCCGCTCTCCACCGGTGCCCCGGAACCCGCTACCGACCGCACAGTTGTCGGCGAGAACCTCTCGCTGCCGCTGTTCCGCACACTGTCCGGGGTTCTGGCCGGCCACCCGTACCTCAAGGTCGTCGTCGACCGCGCCGAGGACACCTGGCACTTGCTCGACACGGCCGCGCACCCCTTCCACGTCAACTACATAGCCACCCGCGTCCTCGGCATGGACCTCGCCGAACTCGACGCCGCTCTGGACGAGTTCAACGCATCCGTCTACATGGACCCCGAGCGCCGCTTCCTGCTCGGGGTGCTGTCCCTGCACACCGACGAGGACACGGAGGGCCGCGAGGGCACCTTCCTCGTGCTGGAGACGACCGAGGCCGACACCATGCACGGGGGGTTGCTGGAGTTCTTCTACGCCTTCGTCCGGGAGCGCGTCGACGGCAGGCTGCCGCTCCTGCTCAAGCCCGCCAATCACGGCCAGGAGGAGGAGCTGGCCGCAGTCAGCGAGCAGCGGGTGCCGCGCATCCTCAGCCACGAACTCTTCGGCACCAGGGCCCGGACGCCGCTCAACCTCGGGGACGCTTCGGGCCGGTTGCGCTGCTTCCGGACCGTGGAGGAGTACGAGGCGGCGGCCGGCGGGCTCGGCTGGTCGGACATCGTCGCCATGCCGTGCCTGCCGGACGACGTGCAGCGGGTGGCCGGATTCGTCAACACCGCGCCCATCACCCCGCTTTCCCACACCAACGTCCTCGCCTCCGGATGGGGCATACCCAACGCGATCGTCCGCGACCTGGAACAGCTCGTCGAGAAGGAAGGCCTGGACGGCGCCTGGGTCCGCTACCGGGTCCGCGAGGACGAGATCACCCTGGAGCGGCTGGAGCAGGCTCCCGAGCTGCGGGCCCCGGCCTGGCACCAACAACGCATCCGGCTGGAACCACCGCTCCTGGAGGACGCACCCGTACTCTCCCTGCACCGGCTGCGCAGTACCGACCGGGACCGATACGGCACCAAGGCGGCCAACCTCGGAGAGCTGCACCACGTCCTCGACAGCCGCACGGCGGATCTCACCGCGTTCCACGGTCGCCCCCGCCCGCCGCGGGAGGACCTGTACGGGCATCTCGCGGCCCGGCTCGGCCTACGCACACCCTCGGCTGCGGAACTCCGCGCGGCTGCAACCTCGTTCGTGGCCGACACGGTCGAGGCCCCCGAGGGCGTCGCCCTGCCGTTCTCCCTCCAGCACCGCTTCCTCACCTCCTCCCCGGCGCTCCAGCAGGGCATCGGCAAGCTGAAGATGGCGCTCGAACTCGACGCCACCGACGTGCTCGACTCGCTCTGCCTGCAGATCCAGCACCTGATCCGGCACACCCCGATACCCGAGGCCGTCGCCAGGGAGCTCACCCGGGCCTTACCCGCCCCGCCCGCCGCGAGTGGCCGTCTCGTGGTGCGCTCCTCCTCCAACGCGGAGGACCTCCCGGGCTTCTCCGCGGCCGGTGTCTACGACTCCGTCACCACTGTCCGCGGCACCGGCGAACTCCCCGACGCCGTGCGGCAGGTGTGGGCCTCCCTGCTCTCGCCGCGCAGCGTGCGGCTACGCCACCAGGTGGGCATCTCCCTGGACGACACGTACATGGGCGTGATCATCCAGGTGTACGTCCCCGCTGCGCTCGGCGGCGTCCTGGTGACCTGCAACCCGACCCGGCGCGAGGACTTCCGCAACGTCTATCTCAACTGCTCGCCGGGTTCGCCCGAAGAGGTCGTCGAGGGAGCGGTCCTGCCGCAGCAGTACCTCTACAACACCGTCGAGGGCGGCGGCCGCACCGTCGCCCTCGGCTCCTGGAGCGAGGGGCTGTCCGCCGGCACGCGCGCCCGGCTCACGGACCTGTCCCTGACCGGGCGGCTGCTGCAGTCCCACTTCAGCGCACCCGAGGTGGACGACCCCCTGGACATCGAGTGGCTGCTGACCGACCAGGGCGACTTCCGCCTGGTCCAGATCCGCCCCTACGCGCTGTGAGGGCCCGCCTCCCGCGCTCCTCCGCGCGGCCCGCGGCCACCCCCCTGACCGGCACCGCCCGCCGCATCGTCCGGCTCAACTACGGCTTCCAGCTGCTGTTCAACCTGCTGTGGTGGATGCCGGTGTTCTACGCCTACCAAAAGGACGCGGGACTCTCCGACGGGCAGATCTTCGGTATCCAGAGCATCTACTACGTGGCCTTCTGCCTCTTCGAGATCCCGACCGGGCTGATCGCCGACCGCATCGGCGCCCGCAACTGCCTGCGGGCCGGCGCCGTCGTGATGACGGCGGCGAATCTCGCCCCGGTGTTCAGCGCCTCGTACAGCGGGTTCCTCATCCACTTCCTCGCCATCGCCGCGGGCCGCTCCCTCACCTCGGGAGCGGCCAGTGCCTACCTGTACGACGGGCTGCGCGCCGAGGGATGCGACGAGCACTATCTGAAGGCGGAGGGCACGGCCCGGGCACTCGGGCTCGCCGCGAAAGTTCTGTGCTGGCCGCTGGTCGGGCCGCTGATGGCCCTCGCCCACCCTGCCCCGTATGTCCTGAGCGCCGTGAGCGCGGCGGGCTCCCTGGCTTGCGCCGTGGCCCTGCCCCGGCTGGCCGCCCCCGCCGGGGCGGGCGGCAGGGCCTCGCCGGGCCGGAAGAGGAAGGCATCCGGGGCGTCGCGGGGCGGCCGCGGGCGCGGCACGTCGCTGGGCGAAGCGAAGGCCGCGCTGCGCTCCATCGCCTCCTCGCCGTGGCTGGCACTGGTGATGGTGCAGGGCGTGGCCGTGTTCACGCTGTCCCGGATCTGCCAGGTCAACCTCTTCCAGCCGATCCTGCTCGACCACGGCATCAGCGAGTCCTCGCACGGCGGGGTGCTCGCCGCGATGACGGTGGCGGAGGCCGTGGCATCCGCACGCCCCCAGTGGCTCGGTCGCCGCCTGAGACCGGTTGCCTGGGTCTCCGTCCTCAGCCTCGCCCTCGCGGGCACCCTGGCGGGCATCACCCTCGCCGGGCCCTGGACGGTCGTCGCCCTGCTCTGCCTCTTCGCCGCCGCAACCGGCTTCGCCTACCCGATCCAGCGCAAGCTGGTCAACGACGCAGTGCCCGCCCACGCCCCGCGGGCGACGCTCCTGTCGGTCGAGTCGATAGTGGACCGCGCAGTGTGCGCACTGGCGGCCGTCGCCGTGGGCGCCTACCTTTCCGCCGGGCACCTGGACGCCCTGCTCTGGCACAGCGCCCTGGCGACCGCAGTGCTGCTCGGCGCCTTTCAACTGGTCCTGCGCAGCGAGGTGATGCGGCGCGTTCCCGACGGAACGGCGGTGGGCAGCGCCACCCGGGAGACGGCCGACCGGGCCGTCCCGGGCCCGGCGGACGCGGGCGCAGACGGGGCGGATCACGCGACAGCGCCGATACACCCCAAGGCCGGCGCGTAGGACGGGCACACGCCTGCCGCCCGCTGCGGCTCGCGGACGTCAGGAGCCGTGCGCCAGGTGTTCGATCACGCGGACCGGGAGGTAGGCGGGGCGGGAGGGCTGCCCGACCTGGTACGCCACGTAGCCGAGTGAGGCGGCGACTTCGGTCTCATCGGCGGTCTCGGCCTCGTAGACGAGGCGGCAGCCGTTCGCGTCCTCCTTGGCACGCTCCCAGAGGGCGGGCGCCGGCTTGCGCTCCGCCTCGGTGCGCGGGGTGAGGATCCGGTCGCCGAAGTCCTCCCAGGCGAAGGGAGTTGAGCCCTTCCAGGTCTTGTCGACCTCCTTCTTCAGGGCGGCAGCACGCTCGGCATCGGTCTCGCCCCAGGAGGACGGCACGTTGGTGATCAGCCCGACCTCGATGTTCCGCTCCCGCAACTTGCGCAGATAGGCGGCCGCGCCGGGCATGTAGCTGGTGCCGGCGTCCTCGGCCGTGTGCACCAGGGTCTCGCCCAGATCGAAATAGACGATGGCGCAGCCGCGCGCGGTGTCCGCCCGCGTCCCGGCGGGAGCGTCTTGCGACACCGCCGCGGGCACGGCCGCACTCGCCGCCGTACCCAGCGCGGTCGACGCCACTGCAGCACTCAGCGCGAGACCCACACGGAATAAGCCGCGGGAGGTGGATCTGTTCATGGCGTCGGCGCCTTTCTCCTGGACGCATCACACGGATGCGCACATGTCCGGTGCATGACACGCGTTTTCACGGAGTGCCTCACGCGGCCCCCTCGCGTGCCCGGAAGAACGTACTTCCTGCCACCGCTCGCTCCCGCCATACCCCTGAACAACGCACACCACTCGGATCCGTGGATCCCGGCGAGCCGCTGCCCCCGCGCCGGGACTGCGCGCCAACCGGGCGAAGCGGGTGCGATACGGCCACGGTGGCGCGATCATCTGAGGCATGGACTTCACCCTTCGGCTCGCACAGCAGCCGGAAGCCGACGAGTTGCTCAGCCGCAGTCCGCTGGCCGCCCTGACGGGCATGCTGCTGGACCAGCAGGTACGTGAAGTATCAGAAGACCAGGTGTTGTTGGTGCCGGGTCTGGGAGGAAACTGACCTCAGGTGCAGAGTCCCAAAGCGGCTCGACGCCGTGGGACTTCATGAAGGCGAGGTCTTGAGACATCACGTCTGTGAACGGAAGTTCATGGCCTCCTGGGGCAGCGGACTTGAGCGAGGCCAGAAATCAGGAGGTGGGCAAGATGGCCACGGTCGTTCTCATCGGCACGATGGACACCAAGAGTGAGGAGTACGCCTGGATCTCCGACCGCGTGCTCACGCACGGTGTGAAGACGGTGATCGTCGACGTCGGCTCGTTCTCAGCAGCGCCCGCGTCCGGCGTGGACGTGGAAGCGGCCGAGGTGGCGCGCGCCGGAGGCGGCGACCTCACGGCTCTGCGCGAAGCCGGCGACCGCGGCGCGGCCATGGAGGTGATGGCGTCCGGGGCGGCCGCCATCGTTGTGCGGCTCTACGCGGAGGGCCAGTTGGACGGGGTGCTCGGCGTCGGCGGCTCCGGCGGCTCGTCGGTCGTCTCCCGCGCGATGCGGGCACTTCCGGTCGGCGTCCCGAAGTTGCTGGTCTCGACGATGGCCTCGGGCGACGTCTCCCCGTACGTCGGTGAGGTGGACGTGACGCTGATGCACGCGGTGGTCGACGTGGCCGGAATCAACTCGGTCTCCCGGCAGATCTTCAGCAACGCCGCCGCGGCGGTCTCCGCCATGGCCGTGGACCACGAGGCCCGCGGTGACGCGCCCGAGGAAGACCGGCGGCCGATCGTCGGACTGTCGATGTTCGGCCTGACCACGCCGGCCGTCGACGAGGCGCGGGAAGAGCTTGTGCGCTTGGGCTACGAGCCGCTGGTCTTCCACGCCACCGGCGCCGGCGGACGCGCGATGGAGAAGCTCGTGCGCGACGGCCGGCTCGCCGGGGTGCTCGACCTGACAACGACGGAACTCGCCGACGACCTGGTCGGCGGCGTACTGAGCGCCGGCCCCCGTCGGCTGGAGGCAGCGGCCGAGAAGGGCGTCCCGCAGGTCGTCTCGCTCGGCGCTCTCGACATGGCCAACTTCGGCCCACGCGAAACCGTGCCGGCCGAGTTCGAAGACCGTAGGTTCGTGATCCACAACTCGGCGGTGACGCTGATGCGGACCACGGCGGAGGAGAACGCCGAGCTGGGCCGCCGCATCGGCGCGAAGCTCGCCGCTGGACATGGACCGGTCGCCCTCCATCTCCCACTGCGCGGACTGAGCGGCATCGACAAGGACGGTGGCCCGTTCCGGGACGCCGAGGCGGACGAGGCTCTGTTCTCGGCGCTGCGTGGCACGCTCGAGGGATCGCGGGTCGAGATCATCGACGTGGACGCGCACATCAACTCCCCTGGATTCGGGCGGGATGCGGCCCGGCGACTCGACCGGCTGATCACCCGAGCGGTGTGAGGGAGCGGCTCCACGCGAGTGCGCGGCTCACACGGGTACGAAAATGCGGGACACGCGGACCGCATGGAACCGACGGCAGAGGAGAGCACGACCTTGGACCGCGAAACGGCACTGCGGCGGCTGAAGGCCACCGCAGCAGAAGGACGCCCGGTCATCGGCGGCGGGGCCGGCACAGGCCTCTCCGCCAAGTCGGCGGAGGCAGGCGGCATCGACCTGCTCATCATCTACAACTCCGGCCGCTACCGCATGGCCGGCCGGGGCTCGCTCGCGGGACTGCTCGCCTACGGCGACGCGAACGCGATCGTCATGGAGATGGCGGACGAGGTCCTCCCCGTGGTGAAGGACACCCCGGTCCTCGCCGGTGTGAACGGGACCGACCCGTTCCGGGTGATGGGCCGCTTCCTCGACCAAGTCAAAGACGCGGGCTTCGCAGGGGTACAGAACTTCCCCACGGTGGGACTCATCGACGGTGTCTTCCGGCAGAACCTCGAAGAGACCGGGATGGGTTTCGGCACGGAGGTCGAGATGATCGCCGCTGCGCACGAGCGCGGGCTGCTGACCGCCCCGTACGTCTTCGACGAGGCGGATGCGACCGCCATGGCGCATGCCGGAGCCGACGTCCTGGTCCCGCACATGGGCCTGACGACCAAGGGCACCATCGGCGCGAACACCGCGCTCACGCTCGACGAATGCGTGGAGCGGATTCAGGCGATGCGGGACGCCGCGGTCGCGGTCAACCCCGGCATCCTGGTCTTGTGCCATGGCGGTCCCATCGCGGAACCGGAGGACGCGCAGTACGTCCTCTCCCGCACCTCGGGCGTCGTGGGCTTCTTCGGGGCCAGCTCGATCGAGCGGCTGCCCACCGAAGCGGGCATCCGCCGGCAGACAGAGTCCTTCAAATCGATGACGTACCGGCGCTGAGCACACGCCGTCGCGACTGCCCGTCCGCCAGCGGGCTTCCGGAGTCGATGAGTCGTCGGGACGACGTCGCCAGCAGTGACGCCGTCACGGACGGAAACCTGTTCCAGCAACGAAGTCCAGCGCAGATCGCCAAGTCCTTGGACAGCTCCACCACAGCGGAGGTATTCGCCATGATCAAGACCCGCGAACGTCAAGGGCCGTGGCAACGACTCCGACTATGGGGAGTACAAGGACCACCGGGACCGTGAGGACCGCTGGGAACGCCGCTACCGCCGTCAGCGCCGAGGCGCTGGAACCGCCAGGACCGCCGGGACCGCGGACACAACAGGTGACGCGGGCCGCCTGCCCAAAGGGACACGACGAACTCGGTGAGGGGTACGCGGTTGCCGCCGGTGCGGAGCGAAGCGGCACCTGTCCCCCGGTCTTCTTCGGACAGGACGCCACCGACGTC
>DATMEI010000609.1:0-3373 GCA_035556995.1 Streptomyces sp. | reverse complement strand
GAGGATCACCTCTCCCTGCTCGGCCACGGCGACCGAGACCGAGGGACAGTCGTGTGCAGCCAGTGCTGCCGCGCAGTGCTCGTCCAGCCTGTGCAGCCCGTCCAGTGCGTCTCGCAACTTCGCCTCCCTGTAAGGCAGTTCCGGCGTTCGTACGTGGCTCAGGTGTAGTGGGCGCGCAGCTTCGCGTGTGCGGACGGTGGTGCGCCGGCCCGGTCGAGGCCGAAGAGGGCGGAGCCCAGCACCGGTGGTGCGGTGACCACCTGGGCGGTGGCTTCGGGGGCGACGGCCGCGAGTTCCCGCGTGAGGTGGTCGTGGAGGAGAGGGTGGCGGGCTGCCGCGACGCTGCCACCGAGGAAGACCGGCGTTGCGGTCTCCAGCAGGCCGAGCCGGGTCAGGGTGACCGAGACCATCGAGACGATCTCCTCTGCCTGCCGGTGCACGAGAGCACGCGCGACCGGATCACCGGCGGAGGCGACGGTGAAGAGGAGCGGGGTGATCTCGTGCTTGCGTGTGCGGGGCAGGTCTCCCATGTGCAGGGCTTCGATGAGGGCGTACATGGAGGGCAGTCCGAAGTGTCCGGGCAGTGCCCGTGCGAGCTGCGTGGGTTCGCCGCGGCCGTCCTCCGCGCGGGCGGCGTGCCAGATCGCCTCGGAGGACAGGTCGCCGCCGCCGCCGAAGTCGCCCGAGAGACGGCCGAGGGCGGGGAAGCGGTGGGTGGTGCCGTGTCCGTCCTGGCCCATGCAGTTGATGCCCGCGCCGCAGACGACCGCGACTCCGTGCTCCACCGATCCGTCGTCCGGCAGGCCGGCGCGGAGGATGGCGAAGGTGTCGTTGGCGACGTGCGTGGTGCGTCCCCAGCCTCGTGCAGCCAGAGCGGCGGTCAACTCCCGTTCCTCGCGCGGCAGATCCGCGTTGGCGAGGCAGGCCGAGACGTGGGCGACCGGAGGACGGCCGGCTGGAGCCGCGGGTGCACCGGCTGCCGCTTCGGTGGCGCCGGCCGGCTCGGGCAGGGGCTCGGCTCCGGCCTCGGCCAGGGCACGGCTGACTGTCTGGGCCAGGGCGTCCACCGCGGCACCGACGCCGACCGACGGCGGCTGGAATCCGCCGCCGCGTGCACTGCCCAGCACGTCCCCGCCGGCGGAGACGACCGCCACGTCCGTCTTGCTGTTGCCCGCGTCGATGGCGAGACAGGCCGAGGTCAAAGCCACGCCAGATGCTTCCCGTTGTGGGCGAGCAGCCTGTCGGTCAGGGCCTCGGCATCGCGGTACTGGCCGATGAGCGGGTGCGCGAGGAGCGCGTTGAAGACTCTGTCGCGCCCGCCGTGCAGAGCGGCGTCGAGGGCCAGATTCTCGTACGCGGTGACGTGTGCGATCAGGCCCGCCTGGAGCGGCCCGACGGGCGGTGCGGGCAGGGGCACGGCACCCGAGCTGCTGACCGCGGCCGGAACTTCGACGACCGCGTCGTCGGGCAGGAACGGCAGTGTTCCGTTGTTGCGGACGTTGACGACCTGCACCGCCCCCGCAGAGCCGTGCCCGGGCGCCGGACCCTCTACGGGCGCCGTGCTCAGCAGGGACGCCGCCAGTGCCACGGCGGCCTCCGAGTAGAAGGCCCCGCCCCGTCTGCCCAGCAGCGCCGGCTTCTCCGCGAGCGCCGGGTCGCGGTACATCTCCAGCAACTCCCGTTCCATGGCGGCTACTTCCGCCGCCCGGGACGGCTTCGTACGGAGTTCCTCCACGACTTCGTCGTGCGTGTAGTAGTAGCGCAGGTAGGACGAAGGCACAGCGCCGAGCCTGTCCATGAGCCGACGCGGCATCCGCAGGTCCTCCGCGATGGCGTCGCCGTGCTCGCCGAGCAGCCGGGGCAGGACGTCCTCACCGTCGGGGCCGCCCAACCGGACGCCGAGCTCCCAAGTGAGGTGGTTGAGCCCGTAGTGGTCGAGGTGGACCTCCCCCGGAGGCACCTCCAGGAGTGCCGCGAACTTGCGTTGCATGTGGATCGCCGCGTTGCACAGTCCGACCGCTTTGTGCCCGGCCTGGAGGAGCGCGCGGGTGACGATGCCGACCGGGTTGGTGAAGTCGATGATCCAGGCGTCGGGATTGGCACGGCGCACGCGCTCGGCGATGTCGAGCACGACCGGGACGGTGCGCAGCGCCTTGGCGAACCCGCCCGCGCCTGTCGTCTCCTGCCCGACGCAGCCGCACTCCAGCGGCCAGGTCTCGTCCTCC
Source organism: Streptomyces sp. (assembly GCA_035556995.1). Classification (GTDB taxonomy): domain Bacteria; phylum Actinomycetota; class Actinomycetes; order Streptomycetales; family Streptomycetaceae; genus Streptomyces. The sequence goes on along the minus strand of DATMEI010000609.1, from coordinate 1,148 downwards.
AGCCGCGCGGCCTGCCCGCCGACGCGCAGCTGGAGCAGCACGGCGTCCGCGCCCTCGATGCCGGCGTCGAGGTCGCCGGTGGTGGTGATGGTTCCGTCGTGGTCCTGCTTGGCGAAGATGCGGCGTGCGAGGCCGCCCACCACTTCGAGCCGTTCGGCTGCGGGGTCGATCAGCACCAGTTCGCGTACGGGCAGGGTGTCACGCAGACGTGCGAAGCCGTCGATGAGTTCGGGGGTGTAGGTGGAGCCGCCGCCGACCACTGCGAGTCTCATGCGTCTGGGGGTTCCTTCCGGGCCGATGTCAGGGCACGTCGTGTCCGCTGCGTCAGGGGGTTCGCCCCGTGGTGTCGAAGACCTCGTCGCGCGTCGTGAGAAGCGCGCTCTCCAACGCACCGTGCAGCACGGGGTATTCGGTGACCGTGCCCAGCATCAGCGGGGGCCTGGGGACGGCGAGTTCGTTCAGCTCCGCCTGTACCAGCTCGCGCACCGGCTCGCCGCCCGCCGTGAGCACGTCCCCGGAGAGCACGATCAGCTGCGGGTCGAGCACGGCGACCATGGCGGCGAGTCCGACGGCGGTGCCGGTCGCGAAGCGGCGCAGCAGTTCGCTGTGCGGACCGTTTCCGTTCGCGCCGGCGCGGGCGGGGGCGTCCCGACCTTGGGCCTGCTCGCCCTCCGCTGCGAAGACGGCGCGGGCGATCAGCCCGGCTGCCTTCTCGTGCAGCGAGTCGTCCGGGGCGTAGGGCAGGCCGAGTTCGTGTGCCCAGCGCAGCACCGCGTTGGCACCCGCCAGCGCCTGGAAGCCGCCGCTGTTGACGTGCGCGGGGTCCCGTACGAGGGGTGTGCCGGGCACCGGCAGGAAACCCACTTCGCCTGCGCCACCGGTCCGGCCGCGGTGCAGCCGCCCTCCGATGACGAGCGCGGCGCCGATTCCCTGCTCGTTCCACAGCAGTACGAAGTCGTCGTGGCCGCGTGCCACGCCGCGCTGCTGCTCGGCGACGGCGACGAGGTTCACGTCGTTGTCGTAGGCGAGGGGCATCGGCAGAGCGCCGGCCAGCTCCTCCAGCAGCGTGGGGGAGTGCCAGCCGGGCAGATGCGACGCGTAACGCAGCCGGCCCGTGCTGGGGTCGAACGCGCCGGGTGTGCCGATGA
>DATMEI010000608.1:0-5993 GCA_035556995.1 Streptomyces sp. | reverse complement strand
CCGCGGACGGCAGCGTGCTGCGCACCAGCCCGCACACCGAACCCGAACTCTTCTGGGCCCTGCACGGAGGCGGCGGAAATTTCGGCGCCGTGACCTCCCTGACGCTGCGTCTGCATCCGCTCCCCGCGCTGACCGCTGCCCTGCTGATATGGCGGCCGGAGTCGGGGCCCGAAGTGCTGCGCGCCTACCGCGACTTCATGGAAGGGGCACCCGACGAGGTGGGCGGTGGGTTCATCTACCTCACCGCGACGGATGAGGAGTTCATCCCGGAAGAGCTCGTCGGCAGGCTCGCCTTTGCCGTGCTGATCACCTACACCGGTGCGGAAGCGCAGGCTCGCGACGTCATGAGCCCGATGCTCGGCCTCGAACCGGACGGGCAGATGATCGCCGAAATGCCCTACGCCCAGATGCAGAGCATGCTCGACGACCCGCCCGGCTACCGCAACTACTGGTCGGCGGAGCATCTGGACGACTTCCCCGATGAGGCAGTGGACCTGTTCTGCGCCAGGGCCGAGGACATGATCGTCCCCTCGCCGTCCCAGCATGTGCTCTTCCCCCAAGGCGGCGCTGTCGCACGCAACGACGGCGAATTCCCCGTGCCGTGGCGCAGCGCGCCCTGGACGGTCCATCCCTTCGGTCTGTGGGACGACCCGGCCGACGACGCACGCGCCAGGAACTGGGCGCGCGCCCTGCGCAGCGACGTTCAGCCGTGGGCCAACGGGGCCGTCTATCTGAACTTCATCGGGCAGGAAGGGGAGGAACGCGTCATCGCCGGGTTCGGTCCTGAGAACTACCGGCGGCTGGCGAGGGTCAAGGCGCGCTACGACCCGGACAACGTTTTCCGTCTCAATCACAACATCAAGCCGGCTGCGGAGGGCTGAGCAGGCTCCTCTGCTCGTCCACTGCTCCCTCGACGGCTGTGCAGGTGCAGGGAGTCGGGATAGCCGGGATGGAAGTCAGTGCTCCTCGAGCGCTGCGGTCAGCAGGCGCCGGGTGCCTTCCTCGACGTGGTCGGCGTAGTAGTCGTAGAGCGCCTGACGGCCCAAGTGGGCGGCCAGGGCGCTGTCTCCGTCCCGGATGGCGGCCAGTACCTGGCGGTGGTGGGCGACGGAGCGTTCCATCCAGAGTGTGGCGTCGGCGGCTGTGGCGATCTTCTGCTCGATGACCTCGACGACGGCGTCGTGTACGGCACGGGCGCACAGTCCCAGCAGCGAGTTCCCGCTGGCCTGTGCGACTGCCTGGTGGAAGAGGGCGTCCGCTTCGCTGAAGGCGTGCAGGCCGACCTTGCTGAGGCCTTCCATGATCTCGATCTGCTCGGCCATGCGCGCGAGGTCGCTCTCGCTGTGCAGCCGGGCGGCCAGACGGTTGCTCTCCGCGTCCAGGACCATGCGGAACTGCACGAGTTCGCCGAGGGTCGATATGCGGGAGCGGGCCAGGCGCCCCAGCGTGCGGCTGAGGTTGTCGGAGGTGACTCCGAGCACCTCCGGGCCCTGCGGATCTCCGGGACGTGAGCGGACCAGGCCCGCCGACTGCAGTACGCGCAAGGCCTCGCGGACGGTGGAGCGTCCGACGGCGAACTGGTTGACGAGTTCACGCTCGGCCGGGAGCCGGGAGCCCGGCGGGAGGTCGCCGTTGAGGATGCGGTCCTCGATCTGTTCGGCGACCCGCTGGTAGGCACGCACCGGCTGCACAGGCTGAAATGGCGCTCCGTCAGCGGACATCGTGCACCCCCTTGTTGTCGCGTTCCGGTCCTGGTCCTGCGTCTGTGTCTCACGAAGGCCGGGAGCGAGTCAGGCAGAACCGGCTCGCTCTCCCCCTTGACCAACGCGTGAGCGCGCTAGGAGAGTACGGGAAATCAACTGGTCTGACCAGTCACCTGGTTCTCTGGCCAGGACTCTTGGAGGCTTGTCTATGCATTCCAGTCCGGGTGCCCCGCCGCGCGACCCCGTGGTCGACGCGGACGCGGCCGTCTCCCTCACTCGCGATCTGGTACGGCTGCGCACCGTCAGCGATGCCGGTGCCGAGGAGGTCGAGGGTCCGGCCGTCCGCCTGCTCGCGAGGCTGTTCACCGAGTTCGGCTGGCAGCACGAGGTCGTCGAGGTGGCGCCGGGCCGCGAGAGCCTGGTCGCCGTCGTCGAGGGCGGTGGCGGTGACGGGCCGACGCTGATGTTCGAGGGCCACACGGATGTCGTCACCGAAGGCGACAGCGGGGACTGGAGCGCGGACCCCTACGGCGCTGAGATCCGTGACGGCAAGCTGTGGGGCCGGGGTTCGGCGGACATGAAGTCCGGTGTGGCAGCGATGGTTCACGGCGTGCGCGGACTCGAACTGGCAGGCCCGTTCCCCGGGCGGATCGTCCTGGGCGTCCTGTGCGACGAGGAGGGGATGATGCTCGGCGCCAAGGCGTTCGCCGCCTCACCGCGGGCGGCCGAAGTGGACGGTGTCATCGTCTGCGAGCCCGAAGGGTATGAGGTGTGCACGTCCGCCCGTGGCGGCATCCGTCTGCGTCTGGATCTGACCGGTGTGATGGCCCACGGGGCGATGCCGCAGGAGGCGAGGTCTCCGCTCGTCGCCGGGGCCCGCATCGTCGAAGCGCTCGCCGGTGTGGAGGAATGGGCCGTGCAGCGCTTCGGCACCCATCCGCACGCCGGAGCGGTGACCGTGACTCCGACCGTGCTGCACGCGGGGGATCCCGGCCAGCTCAACGTCATTCCCGCGCACGGCATGGCCGGCGTCGACGTGCGTACGGTGCCGGGGACCGATCATGCCGAACTGATCGAGCGCGTACGGCAGTCCGCCGTGGAAGCCGCCGGCACCGTCGGCGTCACCGTCGAGCTGACCGTCGTCGATGACCGGCCGGCGATCGAGATCGAGCAGGATCATCCCGTCGTCTCCGCCGTGGTGGCCGGGCATCTGGCCGAGCACGGTGTTGCGCCCGCCTTCGGCGCGGTCCCGGGCACGACGGACGGCACGATCCTCACCCGTGACGCGGGCCTGCCGACCGTGGTCTACGGCCCGGGCGGCAAGTGGATCGCGCACCAGAAGGACGAGTACGTCGAGGTGTCCGAGATCGGCGAGTACGCGAGGGTCTACGCCACCGCCGCACGGCACTTCCTGACCGGTGGAGGCGCCCGGTGAGCGCCGCTTCGAACCCGTCGGCACACCCGGACCTCCCGGAGGGCCTCACCGCGGGGCTTCCCGTCGGCGAGGAGTGGGTGCCCGCCGCCCGCTGGGAGACGGTGCGCTTCCCCTACGACGGCAGTGAGATAGCCCGCGCGCCTCTCGGTGACGAGGCGCTGGCGCGGCAGGCCGCTGAGCATGCCGCGTCGCTGCGCAGGCGGGTCGCGAAGCTGCCTTCGCGGGTACGGCGGCGGGTGCTCGGCGGTGTCGGGAGGGCTCTGGAGGACGTCGCGGGGGCGATGGAGGACCTGCTCGTGCTGGAGACGGGCAAACCGCGGGCGGACTGCCGTACCGAGGTCGTGCGGGCTGTCGCCACATGGGAGGCGGCGGCCGATGAGGTGGCCCATGTGCACGGTGAGACCGTGCCGTTGGACCTGCTGCCCTCCGGGGACGGCATGACCGGGTTCTGGACTCGACGGCCGGTGGGGGTGGTCGTCGGGGTGGCCGGGTTCAACTACCCGATGATGCTTGCCTCGCACAAGATCGCGCCGGCTCTCGCGGCGGGCTGCCCGATCATCGTCAAGCCTGCGCCCGCCACTCCGCTGGCCACGCTGTGGCTGGTCCGTCTCGTGCGGGAGCAGCTCGTGGCGGCGGGAGCGCCGGCAGGTGCGGTGCAGTTGGTCACCGGTGACGCCGATGTGGGACGCACACTGACCACGCATCCGCAGGTCGCTGCGGTCTCCTTCACCGGGTCCGCCGAGATCGGCCACCGCATCGCGCGGGAGGCGGCGCCGCGGAAAGTGGTGCTCGAACTCGGTTCGAATGCCGCGCTGGTGGTGGCGGCGGACGCCGATCTCGACGCGGCAGCCGACGCCGTGGTGCGCGGCGGCTACTACGCGTCGGGGCAGGCGTGCATCGCCGTACAGCGGGTGATCGCCGTCCAGGAGGTCGCCGCCGAGCTGGAGCGGAAGATCGCGGAGCGGCTGCCGGAGGTCGTCGTCGGCGATCCACGCGAGGAGGAGACCCGGGTGGCCGCGCTCATCGACGAGGCGGCGACCGACAGGGTCTGCGAGTGGATCGAGCGGGCACGCAAGGCGGGGGCGCGGCTGGTGCACGGCGGGGCCCGCAGCGGCAGTTGCGTCACTCCGACGCTGCTGGCCGGGGTGCCCGACGGTGAACCGGCTTGGGACGAGGAGATCTTCGGGCCGGTGGTCTGCCTTCGCGGGGTGCCGGATCTGGATGCGGCGTACGCGCTGGTCAACGCCAGCCGGTACGGGCTGCACGCGGCGGTCTTCACCCGGGACCTGGGTGCCGCCTTCGACGCCGTGGAGGAGCTGGACGTCGGCGGGGTCGTCATCAACGACGTGCCCGGCTACCGCTGCGACATCGCGCCCTACGGCGGTGTGAAGGACTCAGGTCTGGGACGCGAGGGCCCGCGGTTCGCTATCGAGGAGATGACTGTGACGCGCATGGCGGTGATCCGCCGATGACGGCCGGACGGGAGGGGACGGCGATGGGCTACGCGGACCTGTTCCGGCTGGACGGCAGCCGGGTGGCCGTGGTCGGCGGTGCCAGCGGCATCGGCAGGGAGTCGGCGAAGGCGCTGGCGGCGCACGGTGCCGAAGTACTCGTCGTGGACAGGGACTTCGAGGGCGCGGCGGAGACGGCTCGGCTCGCCTCCCTGGAGGCGCCGGCGCCCGGCGCCCGTACGGGAGCGGTGAGCGCGCACACGCTGGACGTCCTCGACGACCACGCCGTACGTGCGGCCGCGCAGGAGTGGGGCACGCTGGACGGTCTCGTCGTCACCGTGGGCACCAACGTGCGCAAGCGCATCAGCGACTACACCGCGGCGGACTTCGACCGGGTTCTCGGGGTCAACTTGAGGGCGTATCTCACGCTTGTGCAGGCTGTGGCACCGGCGATGGCCGAGCGCGGGCGGGGCAGTGTCGTCGGGCTGTCGTCGATGCGGGCGTTCCAGGTGGAGGCCGGGCAGAGCGTGTATGCGGCCTCCAAGGCGGGTCTGGTGCAGCTGTTGCGTACGGCCGCGGCCGAATGGGGCCCGAGCGGTGTGCGGTTCAACGCCGTCGCCCCGGGCGTGGTGCGTACGCCGCTGACCGATCAGATCGCCGCCGACCCTCAGTGGTACGACGCGTATGCCCGCGCCTCGGCGCTGCAGAGGTGGGCCGGTGCCGAGGAGATCGCCGGTGCCGTGACCTATCTCGTCTCGGACGCGTCGACGTTCGTCACGGGCAGCGTCCTGACCGTGGACGGCGGCTGGACCGCGGTCGACGGCCGCTACGAGCCGTCTGTGTGACCCTCCGGCCGAAGGCGTCCGGCCGGGATGCATCCCTCCCCCCAGTAGAAGCATCACCGAAGGAGCTATATGTCCGACAACCCCTCACAGGGAGGGCGGGAGGCTTCGCAGGAGTCGGGCCCGCTCCCCCTCGATGCACCACCGGGTGACCGGCCGCGCCGCCGGGCGCTGTGGCTGCTGCTCGTGCCGGCCGTGCTGTACTGCGCGGCGCCGCTGGTGGCCAACAGCATCGAACCGCGCATCTTCGGTGTGCCGTTCCTGCTGGCGTGGATCATCGCCGCGACGGTGATCTCGCCTCTCGTCATCTGGGTCGCCGCGCGGCTCGATCCGGCATATCGCACGGGCGCGATCGAACCGATACCCGCGGACGACTGGCAGGCCGGATCCGGCAGCCCCGACGGCGGCCCGGCTGAGGGAGGTTCGCGATGAGTTCTTCCGCGACGATAGCGACGACGATCTTCGCCCTGGCGATGGTGGCCACCATCGTCGTGGGTGTGCTCAGCGCCCGGGGACGCGACAAGGGGCTTGCCGAGTGGTCGGTCTCCAGCCGCGGTCTGGG
>DATMEI010000607.1:0-4515 GCA_035556995.1 Streptomyces sp. | reverse complement strand
CTCATGCAGGGCCTCGCCGACGGCTACTTCGTGCTCCCCGCGACCCTCGGCGACTACCTCGCCCGCCACCCGCACGAGGACGTGCCGGAGGACCATCCCGCCGTGGCCGAAGCCGTCGACTCCGTCAACTCCCGTCTCCAGGGCCTGCTGAGCGTGGGCGGGGACCGCAGCCCGGAGTCCTTCCACAAGGAGCTGGGCGAACTCCTGTGGGACGAGTGCGGCATGGCCCGTACGGACACGGGCCTGCGAAAGGCGCTGGAGCGGATCCCGTCGCTGCGCGAGGAGTTCTGGCGCCGCGTCAGCGTGCCCGGCACCGGCGAACAGCTCAACCAGTCCCTGGAGAAGGCGAACCGCGTCCTGGACCACCTCGAACTCGCCGAGCTGATGTGCCTGGACGCGCTGCACCGCACCGAGTCCTGCGGCGGTCACTTCCGCGAGGAGAGCCGCACGCCGCAGGGCGAAGCACGGCGTGACGACGAGGAGTTCTCCTACGCCGCCGCCTGGGAGCACACCGGCGCCGGCGCCCCGCCCGTCCTCCACAAGGAAGACCTCGTCTTCGAGTACGTACACCCCACCCAGCGGAGCTACGCATGAGGCTCACCCTCAACATCTGGCGCCAGGCGGACGCGAGCTCCGCCGGCGGGATGCGCACCTACCAAGTGGACGGCATCGCCCCGGAGATGTCCTTCCTCGAGATGCTGGACACCCTCAACGAGGAACTGACCCAGCGCGGCGAGGAGCCCGTCGCCTTCGACCACGACTGCCGCGAAGGCATCTGCGGCGCCTGCGGGATGGTCATCAACGGCCAGGCGCACGGCCCCGAGCCCACCACCGCCTGCCAGCTGCACATGCGGCACTTCACGGACGGCGACACGATCGACATCGAGCCGTGGCGGGCGTCGGCGTTCCCCGTGGTCAGGGATCTGGTGGTGGACCGCGGCGCGCTCGACCGGATCATCGGCGCGGGCGGCTACATCACGGTGGCGACCGGTTCCGCGCCGGACGCGCACGCCACGCCCGTACCGAAAGCCGCCGCCGAGTCGGCATTCGAGCACGCGGAGTGCATCGGCTGCGGGGCGTGCGTGGCGGCGTGCCCGAACGGCTCGGCCATGCTCTTCACCTCCGCCAAGGTCAACCATCTCGCCGCTCTGCCGCAGGGCGCGCCCGAACGGGAGTCCAGAGTCGTTCAGATGGTGGGGCAGATGGACGAAGAGGGCTTCGGCGGCTGCACGTTGGCGGGTGAATGCGCCACGGCCTGCCCGAAGGGCATCCCGCTCTTCTCCATCTCCTCGATGAACCGCGAGTATCTGCGCGCCGCACGCGGCACGGCCCGCAGCAGCTGAGCCGGGGCCGGGTCCCGGGGCGCCGGACCCGGCCTCAGACGGCGGCGGTGCCGATCAGACCCTCGCGCGTGACGAGTTCCGCAAGCTCGTCCTCGCTCAACTCCCCGGTCCCGTGGGGGCGTTGAGGAAGGACCATGTAGCGGCTCTCCGAGCTGGAGTCCCACACCGTGATCTCGCGCCCGGGTGGTACGTCGAGGCCGAACTCCGCCAGTACGGCGCGGGGTTCGCGGACCACACGGGAGCGGTACGCCTCGCTCTTGTACCAGGACGGGGACGGACCGAGCAGCGCCACCGGATAGCAGCTGCACAGTGTGCAGACCAGGACGTTGTGCCGCTCCGGGGTGTTCGCGACGACCTTCAGGCGCTGCTCCTGCAGCCCGCCGGCCATGGACAGGCCGACCTCCGGGAGCGCGGCGTTGGCGTCCGCCAGCAGCCGCTCCCGGAAACCGGAGTCGCTCCAGGCACGGGCGACGACGCGCGCCCCGTTGAGCGGCGAGGCACCGTTCAGCACGGAGGTGAGGACGGCGTCCAGTTCCCCGTCGGTGACGAGCCCGGCCCCGACGAGCCGCTCCTCCAGTCGACGCACCCGTGCGGCGACGGGGTTGCCGGTGTGCGTTCCGCTCATGTGGCGGCCTCCTCGCTGGAGTTGGAGGGTGCGGCGGCGTCGCCGAACGGCTCCAGATAGGACTGCCACAGGTCGAGGGTCACCTCGTGCGTACCGTCGCCCCACAGCTCGTGTGCGTCGAAGGCCACTGTGTAGACGGGCTCGACGCGGGGCGCTTCACGGCGCCGGGCCACATCGTCGGCGAGCGGCCAGATGCCCGTGACGGCGAGGACGCGTCCGGTATGTCCGCGTGCGTAAGCGGGCAGCCGCGTGTGCCAGTCCGGATCGACGGCGCGTGTACGGACCCGGTCGCCCGGGGCGAAGAGGGCCGAGGCTGCGGGGGGTGCGGCTGCCGGGGAGGGTTCCGAACGCTCACCCATCGCTCTGCGCCCCCCGCTCCGCGGTGAGGCGTTCGATGGCGGCCAGCCAGCGCTCGTAATAGGAAGCCGCCAAGTACTCCTGCGGGGGCATGCGTTCGACGGCGTCCCGGAACTCGTCCAGGCTGTAGACCCCGCGCCGTACGAGTGCGGTGTTCAACGCGTAGACCCGTGCTTCCCAGTCAGCGTGGAAGACCGGCTCGTTCTCCTCGGTCACCACGGGCCCGAACCCCGTCTGCCCGCCGACATCGTTCACCCTGCTCATGGCGGTCGAGCCTACGCCGACGGCCCCCGACGGTCACTCCCCCACGCTAGGCCCCGAGCCGGCAGCCGCGCTCCCACGCACCGAGACCGGCTGCCGCTCAGCGCACCGGCCGGCCGGCGGCCCGCAGGGTGTCCTTGACCTCACCGATCCGCAGGTCACCGAAGTGGAAGACCGAGGCCGCCAGCACCGCGTCCGCTCCGGAGGCGACAGCCGCCGGGAAGTGCTCCAGACGGCCCGCGCCGCCCGAGGCGATCACGGGGACCGTGACGTGCTTGCGCACGGCCTCGATCATCGCCGTGTCGTAGCCGTCCTTCGTGCCGTCGGCGTCCATGGAGTTCAGCAGGATCTCCCCCGCGCCCAACTCCGCCGCCCTGTGCGCCCATTCGACTGCGTCGATGCCGGTGCCCTGCCGTCCGCCGTGCGTGGTGACCTCGAAACCGGAATCCGTCGAAGTGCCCGCCGTGCCGTCGCCGCAGCGCCGCGCGTCCACCGACAGCACCAGCACCTGACGGCCGAAGCGTTCGGCGATCTCGCGGATCAGTTCGGGGCGGGCGATCGCCGCGGTGTTCACACCGACCTTGTCGGCACCCGCACGCAGCAGCTTGTCGACGTCGTCGCCGGTACGTACGCCGCCGCCGACCGTCAGCGGGATGAAGACCTGCTCCGCGGTGCGCCGCACCACGTCGTAGGTGGTCTCACGGTCGGACGAGGACGCGGTGATGTCGAGGAAGGTCAACTCGTCGGCGCCTTCCGAGTCGTAGACCTTGGCCATCTCGACGGGGTCACCGGCGTCGCGCAGGTTCTTGAAGTTCACGCCCTTGACGACACGGCCGGCGTCCACGTCCAGGCAGGGGATGACTCGTACGGCCACGGACATGCTGTGCTGACTCCTTGCAGGTGCGGTAACGCGATTCAACGGTTCAACGGCTCAACGGTTCAGCGGTCCAACGCGAACTTCGAGCGCGAGTACGGCAGTCGGCTGTCCCGCGCAGCTGCGCGCGGCGGCGGTGCGCTGCCGCTACGCGCTGCCCCGGAAGGCTTCCAGCTCCACTTCCACCAGGACCCGGGAGTCCACGAAACCGGAGACGACCACCACGGTCGTGACGGGACGCACCTCGTCGAAGATCTCCCGGTGAGCACGGCCGACGTCCCCCACGTCCCGCGAGTGCGTGAGGTACATACGGGTGCGGATCACCGACGAGGTGTCGAGGCCGAAGGGTGCCAGAGCCTTCAGTGCGTTGCCGAAGGCGGCTTTCGTCTGCTCGTACGGAGAGCCCTCGCCCATCAGCTGCCCGCCGTCCGCAAGGGGCAGCGTCCCGGCTACGAGCACCCGGTCGCCCGCCGCGACCGCGCGGGCGAAGCCGATCGAATCCTCCCAGGGACTTCCGGACTGGACACGCTCCACGTCACGCGGTTCGGGCGGGGTCATGACGACACGGCCTCCAAAGCCTCTTCAAGGGTGAACGCCTTGGCGTAGAGGGCTTTACCCACGATGGCGCCTTCGACTCCTTCCGGGACCAGCGTGGCGATCGCCCGCAGGTCGTCGAGGGAGGAGACACCGCCGGAGGCGACGACAGGACGGTCGGTGACGGCGCAGACGTTGCGCAGCAATTCGAGGTTGGGACCCTTGAGCGTGCCGTCCTTGTTGATGTCGGTCACCACATAGCGGGCGCAGCCCTCCGCATCCAGACGCTCAAGGGTCTCGTACAGGTCGCCGCCGTCCCGCGTCCAGCCACGTCCGCGCAGGGTCGTGCCGCGTACGTCCAGGCCCACCGCGATCTTCTCGCCGTGCTCGGCGATGACCTTGGCGACCCACTCGGGGGTCTCCAGCGCGGCCGTCCCCAGGTTGACGCGGTGGCAGCCGGTGGCGAGGGCGGCGGCGAGGGTCTCGTCGTCGCGGATGCCGCCGGACAGCTCGACCTTGAT